>NZ_JBHUCD010000008.1:0-209857 GCF_042786555.1 Paenarthrobacter sp. NPDC056912 | reverse complement strand
TCCGGGTCGGAGTCGATGGCGGTGGTGGTGAGGGCTTGTTCCATGGTCGCGGCGGTCTCGTCGGTGACGAGGTGCCGGACGGTGTTCAGTGCGGTGCTGATGATCGTCGCGGACCGGGACGGTACTTGCGCAGAAACGAGGGCGTCGGCGAGGATCTCCCGCCGGGCCGGGATGTGTTGACCGGTCATTCCCGTCTGGGGCAGGACCTCGGCGGCGAGGGCGAGCCGGCGGCGTGCTTCGCTGATACTGATCCGGAGCCGGGCACGGAGGAATTCCGCGGCGTTCCGGTACCCGTCATCGGTCGGGTTGACCACCGCCCCCACCCCGGCTCCGGCCCCCGCGATCGTCCCTGCTGACGCATCGATGGCTGTGGTGTGGGGGTGTCCGGTGGGTGGGGGCGCAACCGGGCCGGGCGTCGTCGTCGTGCTCCATCCAGTCTGCCACCCGGGCGCGGCGCCAGCGCCGGGGACCGGAGAGGCGTTCCGGGCTTCGCGGCGGGTCCGTTCGACCGCGTGGGCTGCGATGATTTGCAGGTATTCCACTGTCCGGGAGATGTCCTCGATGCTGCCCGCGAAGTCGGCGGCTTCACTAAAGCCCAGCACCCCGGCATCGGTGGCAGCGGATGACCGCAGCGAGGTCAGTGCTTGGGTGGCCTGATCGAGCAACGCGTCCACTCCGGCGGTGCTGTTGGTCCCGGCGGCCGGCAGCACCCGGATTCCGTGGTTGGAGGCTGAACTCCTGGCGACCACCGAGGCGCGCGAGGCTGCGCCGCCACGAGTTTCGGTGATGAGGCCCCCGGAACGCCGGGACGCGACGAAACTCATGGCGGGCGAAATAGCCCGACGTGCCACGAATTGCCCCGTACCTTCCATGAATCAACCCTGTCACCAGGCACCGACAAAATAAGGCCCCATCGAGCCAGTCACCAGACGTGAAAGAGCGTCGGGGAAAAGGGTGTCGGGAGGTGAGTGAGCGTCGGGGAAACGGGTGTCGGGAAGTGAGAGAGCGTCGGGGAAGGGGTGTCTGGAACAAGTCTCGAGACTTCCTGCGGCTAGGACGTCACCTGCTCCCGCAGGATGTCCGCGTGGCCGCAGTGCTGGGCGAGCTCCCTAAGCATGTGGAGATAAACCCACCGAAGGGGGAGCGGACCGCGGCGGTTTCCCAGCAATAGGTCATCCAGCCCGAGTTCCGCGGCTGCCCGCCTGGAATCCTCGTACGCCGTCAAATGAGCCGCTTGTACGCTGGCTATGGTGTCCTCCTCGCCCAGGATGAATGACTCGTCGGGGGACGCTGGGATGCCTATCTCGGCGCGTGACCTGCGGGTGATGGCTTCGTCAAACCACACCTTTTCCACGAAGGTCACGTGTTTCACCAAGCCCAGGAGCGTAGTGCGCGAGGGGACCAGCCGTCGTCGTGCCTGTTCTTCGGTGAGTCCGTCCAGGCTGGCGTTCAGTGCCCTGCGGTGCTCATCCAGAAAGGCTTCGAACTGCGCGCGTTCGCCTTGGTTGATGACGTCGTCTGCAAGCGTCGGAGGGAAGGCGCTCATCCGAAGACCACCGTGCCGTCTTCGTCAATTTTCCAGCCGGGATTATGTGCGATCTCCCAGATGATGCCGTTCGGGTCCTTGACGTGTCCGTGGAAGATGCCGCCGAATGCACCGGCTTGGGCCGGCTTCAGCACAGTGCCACCGGCCGACACCAGACTCTCGATGGTGCTGGACACTTCCGCGGCGCTGCCCACATTGTGGGAGAGCGTTACTCCGCTGACGCCCGCTGTAGTTGTGGTGCTGTTGAGGTCCTGATCGAACTTTTCGGCGTCGAACAAGCCGAGCACCAGGCCGGGGGCGACCTGGAAGAAGATGATCTCGCCGGGCACGTCCATCAGCGGATCCCAACCGAGCCCGTCCTTGTAGAAGGCGCGGGCACGGTTGAGATCCGACGTGGCAAAGGTGATGAAGTGAAGTCGCTGGTCCATACCGGACATGGTAGCGACAGGGTACGACGACGGAACTAGCCCAGGTGCTGACGGGCGCCGTTGAGGTGGGAAGCCGGAGCGGCGAAGAGGGCCGAAACGTGGTCGCCAAGCTCGTTGACGTGGGTGTAGCCAGGGAACTTGCGCTGTGGTGCTGCGGCGCGCATTGCGTCATCCAGGAGTGCTTTGACCACGAACACCACGGCCGCCGAGGTCTGTTCCTTGGGTTCGGTCTTGTGGCCGGACTGGGCGGCCTGGAATCCCTCGGCGACGCCAAGAACCCAGG
Organism: Paenarthrobacter sp. NPDC056912; assembly: GCF_042786555.1. Taxonomy (NCBI): domain Bacteria; kingdom Bacillati; phylum Actinomycetota; class Actinomycetes; order Micrococcales; family Micrococcaceae; genus Paenarthrobacter; species Paenarthrobacter sp. NPDC056912. The sequence goes on along the minus strand of NZ_JBHUCD010000008.1, from coordinate 207,600 downwards.
CTTCGGCGGCGGCCTTGATCGCTGCGTAGCTGGCGCCGGACGCGGTGGGCTTGGCCGCGGCGGTCGCCGAGACGATGGCAAGGCGTCCGCGCGGCGAGGTTTCCAGGTCGGAGTAGAACGCGCGGGACGTATTCCGCAGCGTCGTCATGATGCTGGTGTGGAGGATGTCCCAGTCGTCGTCGTTTTGCCCCTCAATCCCTTCGCCGCCGCGCCACCCGCCCACCAAATGGATCAGCCCGTCCACGCGTCCAAACTCGGCGCGCACCGACTCGGCCAGATCCTGGACCGAGGCCTTGTCCGCCAGGTTGCAGGTAAACGGCACTACGCCGTCGTGGGACCGGGCGAGCGTTTCGAGCCTGGCCGCATCCAAGTCGACTGCGGCAACCCGGGCGCCCAAGGCGACAAGGGAGCCGACGACGGCTTGGCCGGCCGCGCTCGTGGAGCCTGCAACCACAACGTTCAGGGGCTTGGTGGATGGGGTGTTGGCGGATGCCACGTCGTCGTGGTCATTCGTGATGGGCAAGGTGTGTCCTTCCAGACTGAAGATGGCGGTCGGAACGAGCCTATCGAGCAACTTGGAACGCTTATGCTCCAATCAGCTGAGAATAAGAATCTCTCATGCTGAAGTCGGCTGGCTGGAAGCTAAGGGCTGCAGGGCGTGTGGCTCAGCTCGGGCTTGGCGGATCTGAAGGCGGTTGAGCCGCGGTCCGCGCCGGTGGGAGGATGGAGCAGTGGAACCCCTCTTCGACTTCCTTGGCAGTTACTGGTGGCTCATCTTTCCCATTGGCGGTATGGCTGGCGGGTGGGCAAGGTCGTGGTCCAAAGCCAGCGAGGAACGGCACCGCCGCAAGGTGGAGTTGCTGAAGCTGCGGAACCAATTGGCGGTACACGAGGAAGCCAACCAAGCCGAAGTAGTCTCGCTGTTGGCCGCGCACGACTCGGTAAACCACAAGTGGCTCGACTATGAGCTCGACGTTGGGAAGCTCATTGACTTCCCTCTCATGACGGACGTTCGGGAGCCCCTCACAGTCGCGTTCCTGCGTGCCAAGAAAGAGGCCGACGGCCTGCGTCCTGAAGCGCCCGAAGAAATTTCGACGCCGGCCCGGCTGGCTGAGTATCGGGCGGCTGTCCACAGCTTCGAGCTGGCTTTCGATGTGGCCGAACGAGAAGCCAGGCGCATCAAGGACGGCAACTTCACCGGCCCGGAGCGGCAGCGGCTCGCCACGGCTAGGAAGCTGCTGCGTATTGCTGAGGACACCGCGGCCACTCCTGCCGAACGTCAAACGGCGTACAAACGGGCCCGCAAGGAACTCGATGGGCTGATCGTCCTGCCGGAAGCGACCGTTGCCGCGCTGGAAAGCAAGATCATCAGCATGTTGGACACCCGCAAGGACCCTGACCCGGACGCGCGGATCGCCTAGGTCACTGAACGTGGTCTACTATCCCAGGTCGACGCCCATCACGGTCCGCACCGTTGACCCCGCAGAATCGTCCTCAAGGTGCCGCATTCCCAGCCGTTCAGCTACCTGACGCGAGGCCAGATTGTCGGGGTGGATGATGGCCACCACGCGGCCAACCCCTACGACATCCCGTGCAAGGGCCAGGCAGGCCAAAGCCGCTTCTGTGGCGTACCTACGCCCCTGCAGCTCCAAACGCACGTGGTAGCCAACCTCCAGCTCGGATCGCCCGTTGACGTCCTGCCACGTCAACCCGCAGTCGCCCACGAACCCGCCGTCGTGCGTTTGCACAATCCACAACCCGTACCCGTGGCGAGCATAGTTCGCCTGGTTCCACTCGATCCAAGCCCTTGATTCTTCCCGCGATTTGGGTGCCGGGTAGTACGTCATCACCGCGGGATCGCCGAGCATCGAGCTCATCACGTCGAGATCAGCCAGCGTCATTTCGCGGAAGCGCAGCCGGGTGGTCGGAGGGGGAAGCATCTCCGAAGCCTACCCATGGACGAACGGACCCGGCCATGGACTGTACCTTCCCGACCCTCTTTGAACCCTGTGGCGAGGTTTTACAACCGAAATCGGCTGAATTTGAGCCCCGCGGAGTCCAAAGTAAGTGGTGACGGTACAGGCACCATCAGGCCAAGCCGCGAACTTCCACCGGCGTCAGCATCTCCCGTTCGAAGCCCACCACGCGCCGGGGCCCGTGCAGGATCACCTCATGGGTAGCAGCATCGGACACGCTGGACGTCGAAACATGCAGCTTCACCAATCCCGGCGCCACAATGCGGGAGAGCTCCAGCCCCGTGAACGAGGTCCGGTCCGCGTGGACCACGAAATCGACGACGGCGGACGCGCCGGCTTCCAGCTCGACGCGGGCGTAGCCGATCAGCTCGCGGACGGGACGAACCACTTCGCCTACAGGGTCCTCCAAGTACAGCTGCACCACTTCAGCGCCGGACAACGAACCGGTGTTGGTGACCGCGCAGCTCACCGTGACCGAGTCCGACGTCGTCATTGTGGGCGCGCTGCACTGGTGACCCGACAACTCAAAGGTGGTGTAGGACAGGCCGTGTCCGAAACCGAACAGCGGTGAGGGGTCCAGTGCGCTCACTTCGGTACGGCCAGCGAGCCGTGAATGCAGGTAGGTGCCCGGTTGGCCGCCGGAGGTGCGCGGCACGGAAACGGGCAGCTTGCCGGACGGATTCACGACGCCGGTGAGTACGTCCCAGAGTGCCTCGGCACCCTCTTCGCCGGGGAAGAAGCCTTGGACGATTGCGTCTGCACGGTCCACGAAGTCGCCAAGCGCGTAGGGTCGCCCGCTGAGCACCACCACCACGGCCCGCGTCCCGGATTCGGCACACGCGGCGAGGACAAGGTCCAGCATCCTGTGCTGGTCACCGGGCAGGCGCAGGTCCGCGGCGTCGTTGCCTTCCCCGGACGTGCCGCGGCCGAACAACCCGGCGTTGTCGCCCACCACAACTACGCAGGTCTCCACGGATGCGGCGACCTTGCAAGCCTCGGCGATCTGTTGGTCGGTGGCGGACTCGCAGTTGCCGGTGACAGACGTGAGAACAGAGCCGAACCGGGCCGAAGCCACTGCCGCAACGGACGGAACGGAGATGCCCATGGGCACCTCGGGGTGCGACGCACCCACATGGGCATCGAAGGAGTAGCAGCCCAGCATCGCAAAGGGATCGTTCGCCAGCGGCCCAACAACACCCATGGAGCCGGACACAGGCAGAGGCAGGGAAGGAACTCCGTCAAGGGGCCGGTTGCTCAGCAGCACCAGCGACTGCGCTGCCAACTCACGGGCCAAAGCCCGGTTTTCCAGCGGATCCAATTCGATCGGGCCGGACAACGCCTCCGGAGCAGGGGAGAAGTCTGGAGACAACAGGCCAACTTCGGCCTTCTGTTTCAGGACCCGGCGCAATGCCTCGTCAACAACGGACTCGTCCAGCGCGCTCTCGCGAATGCGTTCCAGCAGCGGCGTACCAAAGCAGTTGACGGTAGGCAGTTCAACGTCGACGCCGGCCCGCAAGGCCAGCACTGCGGCGTCACCGGAGTCCGCGGCCACCCCGTGGGTGACGTCCAGGAACGCCACGCCGAAGTAGTCGGCCACCACCGTCCCGGCAAAGCCCCACTCCTCACGAAGCAGCCCGGTCAGTAGGGCGCGGTTCGCGGCGGCCGGTACGCCGTCGACGTCGGTATAGGCATGCATCACCGAACGCGCGCCGCCGTGGCGGATCGCCATTTCAAACGGCGGCAGCATGACGTCGGCCAGTTCGCGGGGGCCCATGGAGACGGGCGCGTGGTTGCGGCCGGCCTGGGAGGCGGAGTAGCCCACGAAGTGCTTGAGCGTGGCAACGATGCCTGTGGACTCCAGGCCCTGGACATAAGCGGTTGCCACTGTTCCCACCAGGTAAGGGTCCTCGCCGATGGTCTCCTCCACCCGGCCCCAGCGCAGATCCCGGACGACGTCCAGGACAGGGGCCAGGCCCTGGTGAACTCCCAGTGATCGCATGCTTGTGCCGATCCGGGCTGCCATGTCGCGCACCAACGAGGGGTTGAATGTTGCGCCCCAGGCCAGGGGGACCGGGAAGGCCGTAGCTTTCCAGGCGGCCAGTCCGGCCAAGCATTCCTCGTGGACCTGCGCCGGGATGCCGAAGCGGGACGCGGCCATGATCTGCTCCTGCGCGGCGACCAGCCGGCGCGCGCCCTCGGCGGGTTCCACGGGAACCGTGCCGTACATGCGCGTGATCTGCCCGAGGCCGTCAGCGATGATGTCGTCCCAGGAGCGGGCGTCCCCGGCCATCTGGCTTTGCAGCGGGGCAACGGAATCGCCGTCCGTGGAGGCGTTGACCCATACTCCCACCAGTTGGGCGAGCTTTTCCTCAAGGGTCATTTCACGGATGAGGTGCTCGACGACGTCCGACGCTGGAATGCGGGCAAGTGCTTGCTGATCGGCGGCGCCGGTGCTCACAGGCTTCTCCTTGGATTCTAAGATGATTTCTAGAAACTATCAGAAACTTATATTTACTTTCCACCCTTTGAAAGTGTTGATTTACGAGCAGATTCTCCCTAGCGTTGACGAAGTGCCATGCATCCATGGAGTCAAGGCACTGGGAGAAATCCGAAACTTTCCGAACATCTATTCAAGAACATGACGGAGACATGCGCATGCAGACGTACAGAGTGGCCATCGTAGGAACGGGCGGGATCGCGGCAGTTCACGCGTCCAACCTCGCCCGAACCGATAACCGGGCAGAGTTGGTGGCTGCGTGCGACGTAGACGATGCCCGTCTCCAGGCGTTCGCGGACGATCATGGGATCGGGGGCCGCTACCAGAGCCTCACCGAGTTGCTGGCCGAGGCCAAGCCGGACATCGTGCACCTGTGTACTCCGCCGATGATGCACATTGACCAGGCCATTGAGTGCCTCGAAGCCGGCGCGCATGTGCTCTCCGAGAAGCCACCGGCACTCAGCCTGGCGGACTTCGACCGGCTCAACAATGCAGAAGCACAAGGAGGCGCGCAGTTCTCCTGCGTGTTCCAGCACCGCTTCGGCGATGCCTCAGCCGCGGCCCGCGAACTCATAGGCGGTGCCGAGTTCGGCCGTCCGCTGGTCGCACGCTGTGACACCCTCTGGTACCGGCCGGACGAATACTTCGATCTCCCGTGGCGCGGCACCTGGAAGGCCGAGGGCGGCGGACCAACAATGGGCCACGGCATCCACCAGTTCGATCTCCTCCTGCACTTGCTCGGCCCGTGGGAAGAGGTCAACGCGATCGCCTCCAGGCAGGCGCGCGCCACGTCCACGGAGGACTTCTCCGCAGCCTTGGTGCGCTTCGAGAACGGCGCAGCGGCCACTGTCATCAACTCCTTGCTTTCGCCGCGTGAGACCTCCGACATCCGGGTCGATTGCGAGTTCGCCACCATCGAACTCAGCCACCTCTACGGCTACGGCACCAAGGACTGGACCATCACCGCGGCCCCCGGCTACGAGGCCGAGGTCTCCAGCGCGTGGTCCAGCCAGCCCCTGGAGCGCGGAAGCGGCCACTCTGCCCAGTTCCTTGCCATGTATGACGCGCTCGACGCCGGATTGCCGCTCCCAGCCGGCGCGGACTCCGCGAGGCAGACACTGGAGTTCGCTGCCGCGATTTACGCTTCGGCCTTCACCGGCCGGCCCGTGCGGCGCGGAGAAATCGTCCCTGGCCACGCTTTCTACGAGGGCATGGACGGCGAGGGCCGCGGCACCCGTGTCCTGGCCTCCACGGCCCGCATCTAATTCGCACACAACCGGAGATCACTGATGACCACCACAGCCCAGACCATCCTGACCGATGCCCTCAGCTACACCGACGACGGCCGCTCCCTGACCTTTACAGTTGGCGCCCAGGACATCGCCAGCTACACGTACCTCCCCACGGACGAGCAGTACGAAAGCCCGCGCCCCTTCTTCCACCCGCTGACCACCTTGGAAGGCGACGACGTCACCATCTCAAGGCCTTGGGACCACGTCTGGCACAAGGGACTTTCGTGGGCGCTGCCCAATGTGGGGGAGCACAACTTCTGGGGCGGAGCCACGTACACCCGTGAGACCGGCTACGCGGACCTCGATAACAACGGGGCCATGAACCATGAGGCCTTCACCAGCATCGAGCAGTCCGAGGCCGGGATCACCGCCGCGGAAGCCTTGCTCTGGACGGCGCAGCCTGCCGAAACCGGCCAGGAAGGCCAGCGGCTCATCGCCGAGAATCGCAGGTTCAGCATCCAGCTCCTTCCCGCGGTCAACGCGTGGGCACTCCTCTTCGAAACCACCATGGACAACGTCTCCGGTGCCGAGATCGGCATCGGCAGCCCCACCACCGAGGGCCGTGACAACGCAGGCTACGGCGGCCTGTTCTGGCGCGGACCACGCTCGTTCACCGGCGGCGAGTTCCGCTCCGAGGCCGGGACTGGAGCCGACGAGTTCATGGGCACACGTTCACCCTGGATCGCCTTCACCGGCCAGCACGATGTCACCTGCCGGAAGTCCAGCATCCTGTTCGTCGAAGACCAGTCCAACCCCGGCGCCTCCAACCAGTGGTTCGCCCGCTCTTCCATGTTCGCTTGCCTCGGCTCGGCCCCCTTCTTCAGCCAAGTAGTCCCGCTCAGGGAAGGCGAACCGCTGACGTACCGGTACGCCGTCGTGATCGCTGACGGGTCCGTTTCAGACGACCAAGCCGCCGCGCTCGCACGCGCTGCCAAGGGCGCCCTGGATGGCTGGGCCTGAGATGTGCAACTCGTTCCCTGGCGCTACGGCGGTTTCTGAAGTCAGTATCTACAGCTGGGTGGGCGCGGACGGCGCGGCCGGAGGGTCGCCGCACCTGCACGCCGCGTCGACGGAGGCCTATGTAGTTCAGCAGGGCAGCGGCAGGCTGGAGACCCTGGACTCGCGCGGCTTCACGTCCACGCCGTTGGAGCCCGGAACGGTGGTCTGGTTCACGCCCGGTACCGTCCACCGGGCCATCAATGACTCCGGCGACTTGAGGGTGCTCGTCGTCATGCAAAACGCCGGGCTGCCCGAGAACGGCGACGCCGTGATGACCTTTCCGCCGGAACATCTGGTGGACGTGGAAGCGTACTCGCGGGCCGCGTCCCTTCCGTCCCGGGACGCCGACGGCGGTGACGCGGCTGCGGAGGCCGCAGCGCGCCGTCGTCGTGACCTTGCCCTGGCGGGATATCTGAAGCTGAAGGCCGCGGTTGAAGAGTCTGGCGTGTCAGCCCTGGCCGAGTTCCATGCTTCCGCCGCACGGTTGGTCAGTGGCAGGACTGAGGCCTGGCGCGGGTACCTGGCCGGGGGAGCGGAGCGGCAGGCGGACGTCACGGCCCGGCAGTTGGAGTCTCTCGAGTCGATGGAAAGTTTCTACATGCAGGACTCGCGGACTACGATGGGCGAACGGAAAACCCGCAGGATCTACGGCATGTGCGGCCGCATCCAGGCGTGGGAACTTTCCGAAACTGTCGTGGCCGGGAGGTGATTCCCGGCTGGAAGGGGTGGGTTCCATGGTGACCAAGCAGGACTCGGGGCGGGCGACCATCAGCGAGATCGCGCGGGAGGCCGGAGTGTCCGTGCCCACGGTTTCCAAGGTGCTCAACGGCCATGCGCATGTAGCGGCCGCCACCCGGGCGAAGGTCGAAGAGATCATCGCCAAGCGCGACTACGCCCGCCGGCCCGCCAAGCGCAGCAAGAAGGCCGGACTGATCGACCTCGTGTTCCCGGGCATGGCGTCCGAGTGGGCCTGCGAAATCATCGAGGGCGTCGAGCGCGTGGCCCAGGAAGCCGGTTACGGCACGGTGGTCAGCAGCTTGTCCCTGGACGGTTCGCGCATCCGCCCGTGGCTGGCGAACCTCGCCGAGCGAAAGTCCGACGGCGTGCTGCTGGCCGTTTATGAACTGGACTCCAAGCAGATCCAACGCATCAAATCCCTGGGCATCCCCGTCATCCTGATTGATCCTGTGGGCCAGCCCGGGCCGGACCTCATGACCGTGGGTGCCGCCAACTGGGATGGTGCCTTCTCCGCGACCGAGCACCTGTTGAAGCTCGGGCACACGCGGATCGGCATGATCGGCGGACGCGAGGACCTGCAGTGCAGCAGTGCCCGTGAGGACGGGTACCTGGCTGCGTTGCGGCGAGCTCACGTTGACGTGGATCCTGCGCTGATGGTGCCCGGCGATTTCTCCATCGAATCCGGGGCCCGGGGGACCGAAGCGTTGCTGGCTCTTTCCGAGCGGCCCACGGCGATCTTCACCGGCAACGACGCCCAAGCCCTTGGCGCTTACCGTGCCGCCCGATCCGCTGGCCTGCGTATTCCCGAGGACCTCTCCATCATTGGCTTCGACGACATCCCCGCTGCCGAATGGATCGAACCCGGCCTCACCACCATCCGCCAGCCCGTGGTCCAGATGGCCGAAACCGCCATGCGTGCGCTGCTCCGGCACCTTGAAGGTGACGAAGAATTGCCGCAGCGGATCGAGTTGGGAACGGAACTGGTGGTGAGGGGCTCCACGGCAGCGGCCCGAAGCTAGGCCCGGATCGCCTCGACGGATTGCAGGAACAGAGGGGCCAAGGGATCTTTGACCAACTCCGTCAGCCCCCGTGGAATGAAGCCCGTCCCCGCCGAGCTGTGGGACAACCGTGAAGGAGATCCTGCAGCGATTGAGGCCGATTTCCGCGGCCCCAAGGGCCGCGAGTGGCTTATGCGGTGGCTGCCCGCCCGCGCCCACGACAATGGGATTTTCGTTCTTTTCAGCAACGGCGTGGGCCGCGACGACGATGAAATCCGGACAGGGAATGCAATGATCATCGATCCCTGCGGATCGATTGTGGCCGAGACGTGGGTGGCCGATGAAGCTGTGGTGACGGCAGATTTGGATCTCGGTCTCATACCCCTGTCGACCGGGCGCAGCTGGATCCGTGGTCGTCGGCCGGAACTCTACGGCATCCTGAGCCGTCCGCAGGGTAACGAGTTGGGCGCACGGGAGGCACGCTTCTCCACGGACCCTGCCCACGTTTAGGCAGGGTCCCAACATGCCAACGTTGCTGCAGGTGAGACCCAGACGCCCAACTTTGTACCGTTGATCGTTGGGGGATAAGGTATTGCCAGACCGTTTTGCAGAGGGCGGCGATATTCGCTCCTTTGCTGTCTGCTGGGGACGCTTTTCAGTCAGTAGGAACGTGCCATGAGTAACCCCCGTCCCGAGCAGGATGCCCTCCAGAACGGATATTTTCTGGACCTCGTCTTGGGCAGTGAAGACGTCGAGGCCTTCTTGAGTGACCTCGCTGCCTTTTCAGCCGAGAGCCTCTCGCACCCCAACGCTCCTGTCTTCTGCGGTATCACCGTCCTGCGTCGCAAGAAGTCGGCAACAGCTGCCAGCAGCGACCAGCGCGCCCGAATCATGGACGAATTACAGAGCACCTTTGAGGGCCCCTGTCTCACCGCCATGGACAAGCTCACCTCAGTCCTGGTGCCGGACCTGCTCCGCGAACACCGCTGGCCCGGGTACGTCGAGGCGGCGGCCGATCAAGGGCTCCGATCCATCATGAGCGTGCCCCTCCTCGTTGAGGGCGACACCCGGGCCGCGCTGAATCTCTACTCCGAGCGGACCTTCGCATTCGACGGAGAAGACGTGGAGCGAGCCGAGGTTTTCGCATCGCATGCCGCCAAGTCCCTGCGGCTCGCCCTGAAGATCGCCCAGCTCAGCGATGCCAGGAACGACCTCGCCGCGGCCATGCAGTCCCGCACGGTCATCGACCTCGCCGTGGGTGCGATCATGGCTCAGAACAGTTGCAGCCAGGACGAGGCCTTCACCATCCTCAGGACCGCCTCGAGCAACCGCAACATCAAGCTGCGGGCTCTGGCCCAGTCGATCATCGCCGCGGTTTCGTCGGGGAAGGTCACCACGCACTTCGAGGAGTAGGGCTGGTACGCGCAGGCCCGTTGGCGACGTCCGCGCAGTGACCCCGTTTCGTGACCCGAGGCAACCATGCACCAGACTGGGGTGGGTGACGAACAACAACCCCCGGCCCGGACTCGCGATTGCCGCGCTGAGCCTCGGGACGGCGCTGAACCCGCTGAACTCGTCCATGATCGCTGTTGCACTGGTGGTCCTTCGGGAGCATTTCGCACTCGACGTCGCCACGGTCACCTGGGTGATCACCGCGTTCTACCTCGCATCCGCGGCCGGCCAGCCGCTCATGGGCCGGTTCGCCGACCGCTTCGGCCCGCGCCGTTTGTTCATGTTCGGCATGGCACTGGTCGCGGTTACCTGCGCGATCGCACCGTTCCTGCCCAACTTCGCGCTGGTCTGCGTAGCCCGTGCGCTCATGGCCGTAGGGACCGCGACGGCGTACCCGTCCGCCGTCGTCATGGTCACCGAACTGAGCCGGTTGGCTAACTTGCCCTCAACGCGACCGCTGGGGCGGATCCAGATGGCGAATACTTCCGCCGCGGCTGTGGGTCCTGTGGTGGGCGGTCTGCTGGTGAGCCTGGTGGGGTGGCAGGCGCTGTTTGCCATCAACGTCCCCATCGCCTTGCTCGCGATGATCGTGGTGTACAAAGCTGCACCCGTGGATTCGGGGCGTGAGACGGGTTCCCTCGGAAAGCTCATCCGCGATTCGGACATCCCAGGCATCCTGGCGTTCGTCTCCTCGCTCATGCTCGCCATGATGGCCCTGCTCAACGTGATGCCCGACTACCGCTGGCACCTGCTGGGGGTCGCCGTCGTGATCGCCGCGCTCTTCGCCTGGCGCGAGCTGCGCTTCAAACCGCCGTTCCTGGACCTGCGCCTGCTGGGCCGGAACCGTCCGCTGCTGCTGGTCTACCTGCTGTTCATTGTCTTCAGCGGCGTCTACTATTTTGCGTTCTTCGGCCTGCCGCAGTTGCTGCAGGAGGCAGGCCATTTCGACGCCGGTGTGGTGGGTTTGCTGATGCTGCCCCTCGCCGCGTTGTCGGTGGTGGTGACGCCCCTGACCGTTCGGCGGATTGAGCGCTACGGTGTGCGTCCCGTGCTGATCACCGGCGTGGTGATCCTGACCGTAGCCGCTGGCGCGCTCGGCTTCTTGACCGTTTCCCTGTGGGCGCCGATCGTGTTCGTGCTCACTGCCCTGATGGGTGTCCCGTATGGGGTGGTGAGTACGGCATCGAACCAAGGCTTGTACGTTTCCGCGCGTCCCGAGGAGAGGGGAGTGGCGGCCGGAATCTTCCAGACCTGCCGGTACCTCGGGGCCATCACAGCCACCGTGCTGATCGGTGTGCTGTACGGTCCGGGCGTGAACCAAGCCAATTGGGGCCTCATGGTGCTGGTGATGCTTGGACTGAGCTCCGTGGTGCTGGTGCTTGCCGTGATGTGGCGGAAGCCGGCTGTCTAAGAGCGGTGCCGGTGTGGCAGCTGGAATGTAGCATCTGAGGGAGACGGTGCAGAACCGTATCCTCCTGAGAAAGCGGAATGCCATGTCAACCAACCCGGATGGGCCCGCCACCACCGTCAGCAAGACCTTCAGCCGCACAACCCAAGTGGCTGTCACGATTGATGCCGCTCCAGCCACCGTGTGGCATCTTCTGACTACGGCCGCTGACTACTCTCAGTGGAACTCGACCATCGTCTCCCTGCAGGGCGAGATCACCCCGGGCTCCGCCATTCGGCTGGTCTCCACCCTGGATCCCAGCCGCACGTTCAAGCTCAAGATCAAAGAGTTCGAGCCGTCCCGTCGGCTCGTGTGGGGCGACGCGCTCGGATCCCGCGTCTACACCCTCACTGAGACGAACAGCGGACAGACACTGTTCGACATGACCGAACGCATCGGCGGTCCGGTCTTCCCGCTCTTTGCCAGCAAGATCCCGTCCTTCGACGCCAGCTTTGAGCAGTTCGCCGCTGACCTGAAGGCAGCCGCAGAGCAAGCAGCTGAGTAATAATCCGCCCTAGCGGTTCAGGAAGGCCTCGTGCTGGCGGTGCGCTTCGGCCACCTGCTTCCGGATCTCTTCCACGTCCTTGGCCTTGTTCCGGTACTTGATATCCATCTGCTTGATCTGGGCCTCTTCCGCGGTGAGGGCACGATAGATGCGCTCGCGCTCGTTGGCGTCGGCGGTGTAGTCGAGGTCCAGATAATCGACGGCGTGACGGCGGGCGTTGTTGATGGCCGTCTGGGCCTTGCCCGCTGGGCTGATCAGTGAGAGCACCACAGTGATGACCAGGACGCCGATGATGACACTCAGCGAGAGGCCCGTGGTGATCTCGATGACGTTGACGTGCTCGCCGCCGTTGATGAACGGCAGGTTGTTCTCATGCAGGGCGTGGAGGATCAGTTTGACGCCAATGAACGCGAGGATGGCGGCCAGGCCGTAGGAGAGGTAGATCAAGCGGTCTAGCAGGCCGTCGATCAGGAAGTACAGCTGGCGCAGGCCCATGAGGGAGAACGCTGTTGCCGTGAAGACGATGAAGACGTTCTGGGTGAGGCCGAAGATGGCCGGGATGGAGTCGAGGGCGAACAGGATGTCCGTGCCGCCGATGGCCACCATCACCAGGAGCATGGGAGTCAGGGCGCGCTTGCCGTTGACCATGGTGAAGAGCTTGTCGCCGTCGTACTTGTCCGTGGTGTGGAAGAGCTTTTTGGCGAGCCGGATGATGAAGTTGTTGGCCTGACCGTCTCCGTGGTCGCCAGGCTTGAGCAGGTTGCCTGCCGTGAGGAGCAGGATGAGTCCGAAGATGTAGAACACCCACGCAAACGAGTTGATCAGCGCAGCACCCAGGAAAATGAAACCGGTCCGGGCAATCAGCGAGAACACAATCCCGAAGAGCAGGACCTTCTGCTGATCCTCGCGGGGTACACGGAAGCTGGCCATGATGATCAGGAACACGAAGAGGTTGTCCACGGACAGGGCCTTCTCCGTGATGTAACCGGCGAAGTACTCGGACCCCATTTGGGCCCCGCCGAAGATCAACACCAGGATGCCGAAGACCACAGCCAAGCCCACATAGATGGACGACCAGATGGCCGCTTCCTTCAGCGAAGGGACGTGCGCTTTCCGGATATGGAAAAAGTAGTCGAACGCTAGCAGCGCCAGAATGACGACGATGGTGATGCCCCAGATCAGGGGAGAGACAGTCATATGATCCTGCTTTCGTGAGGTGCGGCGTGGTACTCACCGAGGGTCAGGTAACTCTTCCTCCAAATTTACCGGGAAGCGTGGGGCGGGTGGTAACTGTGGCCGGCGGCCCGTCCGTCAACGCACGACCGGTAGTCCGGAACCAGTCATGCCGGCGGGACGCGGTGACCTCCAACGGGAAAGTACGGCACAGATCAGTCCAGTCCTCGGCCGACTCGATTTCGAGAATCCTGCCTGTTCCTGTGACGGGGACGGTGGTGGCGTGTTCCCAACCAAGGGAATCTTCAACGAGACTGAGCCCGTCAGGGATTCGCGCCACTGTTTGCACCAGCCCATGGGGGATGGACCACCAGTCACCGCTCCAGTTGGCATGCGGGTTCTGCGGCCGTTCCTTGGCCGCACGAATTTCTTGGGCCCGTTCCTTCTGCGCCCAGTCGGCCAGTGTTCGTTGCGGGTTTCGGGGCAGCGGCGCTGGATCGTCAGCCGAGCGCCAGTCGATTGCCCACTGTGCCGGTTGGGCCTTCTGGTCCCACCACTGTGTTGCGGGAGACCCGGCCAGGCTTTGCGCGACGTGCGCCAGGGCTTCCGTGATCACTTCCGTGGCGGCGAGGACGTCCTCGCCGTCGGGCTCCTGCCAATATCTGGCGGCATCGACTGAGCGTTGCAGTGCGTTTTGTACTTCTGCCGAAGTGAGCGAGTCCAGCTCCAGCGTCGAGGTGCGGGCGGCGAGGTCGGCGATTGACGGAACAGACTGAACAGGTTCGGGCTCGCCGGAACCGAGAGTGAGCATATACCTTGAGCTCCCGGCTCCGGGATCGAGATTGAATCCGAGTCCAAGTACATCTCTCCGAATTCGCTGATCGGCTTCCATCACCAGCTCGAGGCACAAGCGACGCCCACGAGGTCCACTTAGCAAGGGCTCGACAGTTCCGTCCATGCCCCCATCCTTGCAGCTGTGACTCATTGGCCGCAGCACAACTCCGGGGTGCTCCATTCGCTGGCCCTTTGACCAAGCCGGGACGCCTCTTCAATTGGGTTGAGGTGTGTCCAGAGAGGTTGTTCGCCTCGACATCCATGGCGCTACCGTCGGCAAAGTCGATATGAGGGGTTCCACGGTTGTCAGCGAACCCCGCTGTGACTGAGGAACGTGCGCTCGAGAGTGCTGGCGCCAACGAGGAAGGATCCTCAGCGGGGTCAACACGATGAACTTGGCCCGAAGCTGCCGTGTAAATGAATTCACACTCGACCCTGAGGACGTGGCCGCCCTGTGTCTCGACGCTGAAGGCGTAGTCGACCATGCAACGCACAATCTCGTCCGGCCCGAACGTGGTGGGCCAAGTCCAGAGAACGTGCCGTTCTCCCACTACTTCGTGGCTCCTGGTCGCATCCACTTCTCAATCTCCGGTTCCGCTGCGTCGACGAACCTCTTGATCACCGGCATGGCGTCGGGTTCCTCGCCCCAGGATTCGTAGGCATCGTAGGCGTCATCGAGTTCAACCAACTCCTGCGCTATTGGGTGTCCTTCGTGGCCGACAAACCGATGCGCCCACGCTGCGAGTTCCCGTAACGGCAAGTTTCGCTCGATGGCTTGGCAAGCGTGGTGGTAAGCGGCCACGAGTTGGGCATCGTCATTGGTCATGTCGGCCGTCGCCACGCCCAGCTCCTTGAGAGCGTCATCCATCAGTATTCCAAGCTCGAAGACGTTGATTTGCAGCGATGCTCCGTCTAGCTCACGGAGGGCACGGCCGTCAAACGGAAGCCGTCAGCTAACCCCGTCAACCGGGGCCTGGCGTAGAGCCAAGCCAGGATTCCGAAGAGCGGCAGTACGAACAGCAGCAACACCCAAAGAACCCTGGCGGTTTGGTCGAGCCGGTCGTCCTTGAGAACGTCTAACACTCCCCAGATGACTGCACCCATGACGAATACTGCCGGCAGCCCAGCTATAAGGACCAAAAGCCACTGCCACGATTCCATGTCGACCCTCACTGGATGGTCGGATCAAAATATCATCTTGACGGTACTGGGTACGTCTATGTGAGAGATGCAATCGAACCCGGCCAAATTGGCAGCCGGCCCGTCGGTGGCCAAGCCGGCTTATCGCCGTCGTGCTCTTACAGACAGTACGACGCCGGAGAGCATCCGTCCGCTAAGAGCTGCCGAAGAGTTTCCTGCTGATGTTGGTCCAGAAGCCGGGTTCTTTGGAGGGGTCGATGATTGTTGGTTCCACGGTGAAGTCTGTTCCGCGATCTGTGACAGGTCGGCGCCGGTTGTTCCAGTCCACGGATTTGAATTCTGGGTTGTAGATCGGGGGAGTGACGCCTTCGGCCCGGAAAATGTCCCACATCCAGGCCGGGATGTTGTCGACTGTTCGGGGGTAGGCGAGGAGCTGCTGGGACCAGGCAGTCGCATCAGATGGCTTGCCTCCCGGGAACCACTCGCCGTCGGAAGCCCGTTCTAGCCGTTCCTCGTCGAATAGGTCAAGCCTGCCGGGACGGTCGTCATAAACATGTACTTCGGCGGTCGTCCAGGTGCCTAAGCCACGCCGGTAGGCACGAGCACGGCACTCACCAAGCCATTCGGCCAAGGATTCATCGGAGAACTGAAAATCCCGCCCGCGGGGGACCCGTTGGCCCTCGCGATACATTCGCCCTCGCCAGAAGGTGCTGGTAGTCCTATGGACCAGAACGTCGATCAGTTCACTTTCCCCGAGGGCGAAGCCCGAAGGGCCGAACGCATCGTCTCGGAGCTGGCTAAGCCCAAGCATGACCCAATTGTCACCGTTCAGATTCGCTGTGCTCACTGTACTCAAACCTACTTACTTATCTTCAGATTATTGAATCTCACGACTACCGGGTCTTCTGATCCGAAGAAGTGCTGCAGTTCTATCGAGCTCGGAACGGCTGAGTTAGTGCTTCGTTTGAGCGTCATGTCCCAGGTGAGGTCGATCGGTTTTCCTTCAGTTATTTTGCCTTTGACTCTGTTGATGACTTCCATTTCGGTGTCGTGGAAGTTGTTTGATTCGTTGATTTCGTTGGGTGTTCCGGTTTTGCGGTTTTGCCATTCGTGGTGGGGGAAGAGTCCGCTGCGTTCGCCGATGAAGCCGAGGGCTGAGGGTGCGGCGTGGCCGCCGTCGTAGCCTGGGCCGCCGAGCCGGCCGGTTTTGACTTGTTGCCATCCGTTGCGGTTGCTGTCGCCGATGAGGGTGGAGGTGATGTGGCCTTTGGCGGTGGCGAGGTGTGCGTTGTTGTCCATGACGAGGGTGAAGGTGTTTTGCAGTCCGCCGTCGACTTCGGCGATGACGTTGTAGGTGACGTTGGGCATGGGTTTGTTCAGCTCGATGGACCAGGCACCTTTGACCCCGGCGTAGGTATCGACGATGGTGACTGTGCCGGTTTGGTCGGTGTAGAACTTCTCCAGGGTGATGGCTGTGTGACCACCGGTGGTGTCTTTCATGGTGGTGCGGTGATCGATGATGTATTCGGTGTGGGGTTCCAGCCCGGTCCTGGCGGCGAAGTTGTCCCCGCGGCTGACGGGGAATAGCAGGTCACCGTGGGTGATTTTCACGGTGTTCACGATCGTGTTCGGGCGGACGAAATGCTCGGGCACGACGGCGGGTCCGGCCAGGGTGGGCAAACCAGTTTTGTTCGTGGTGGGTGGCACGAAGGCGGGCGGGTTGTTGGCCCGGATGGTGGCGGCTGTGGTGTCGAGTTTGTCGGGGATACCGGTGTGGAAGCCGGTGCGGGTCAGGGCCCCGTTGGGGTCCGGGGTGAGGGTAGCGGGGATGCTGATTTCGGCGGCCCGGAGTCCGTGGGCGAGGGTGCCCAGGGCGTCGGCTGTTGCGTGTTTGGTCCCGGTGATCGTTTGCGTGGCGGTGGTTTTCGCGTCGGTGATCGCGGCCCAGGTCGCGGCGCGGGACTGGGCCATGGTGTCGATGACCTTGGCGGTGGTGTTCGGCATCAGGATATCGGCGACTTTCAGGGTCAGGGAGCCGGGTTTGGCCAGGAACACTCCGGCGGTGTTCAGGCCGTTCGCGGTGGTGCCGAGCAGGGCCGAGAGATTTCCCAGGCGGGTGCTTTGCACGGTGGAGACGCTGAGCCGTTCGGCCACGGAACCGGCCTTGCTCGCCAAGGCCCCGGATTTCACGGCGGCACCGGCACCGGGGGACCCGACGACGCCGACGGCGTTGAAGATGGTCGCCCCGGCGGCCCAGTTGGGGTTGGTGTCGGCCTGATCGGCGTGGATGAACGCCGGTCCCAGGGAGCCGAGCAGGTCCTGGGCGTTTTTGACGTCGGCGGCGTCGCGTTGTCTGCGGGACTCGTCCCAGGCGGAGAAGGGGGTGCCGGCCAGGGTGCCGAGCGCGGCCGCGTTCGCGGCCCCCGCGGCGAAGGCCCGTTGTCGTTTGATGTCGTCCTCGGTCCCGGTGTAGGACCAGACCCCGTCGATGAGTTCGACCGCTCCGGCGCCGAAGCCCTGCACGAGCCCGAGCATGTCGTTGGGCCGGAACGGAACCGTTTGGGTGCCCCACGGGTGTTCTTCCTGGGGGTGCTCGATGCCCAGGAACGTCCCGGCGTCCCAGAGGAGCTCGTCCACGACGTTCCCGGCCCTCAGATCGTGGTCCCGGACCGGGGCGCCCGGTACGTTGGCCCGCCTGAGACCTCGGCCAAGGCCGCCGCGCAGGTGTTCTGCGCGGTCAGGTAGTCATCGTGGATGACCTTGACCTCGGCGGCGAGCCTGTCGTGCCGGGCGGTGAGGTCCGCTTCTCCGGTCCAGTGCTGCCGCACGGTGGTGGTGATTACCTCGTCTTTGACCACATTGGTTTTCTCCACGGTGGTCGGGAACACGTCGATGTCAGCATCCAGGACGTGGACCTGTCGGCCGTATGCTTCGAGGCGCAGCTTCAAGTCCCGGCAGGTTCCGGAAAAGACCGTTAACGCCGCCGCCGTGCCGGCCCCGGTTCCCTGCACGCGCTGGGCCGCGGGCATGATGGTCCCGAACGCGGCAAGCACGGTGGGGGACTCGTCCGAGGAGTACGAGGAGGACAAACCGCGCCAGATCGCCGTCGCGGTCGCGACCCCGGTCAGGAAGTCATCAGCGTGCTGCCGCAAGGACCGCGCAGCGGCATCGAGGGAATCAACATCAGGAAGGGTAAACCCGCCCGTCGGGTTCAACCCGGAGGGGCCAACGCCCAGGCTATCGGCCATGGTCCTAGTCCCTTGCCCGTCTCGCAGACCCACCGACGGGAGCGGCCACTGCGGCATGGTCCACCAACCCCGCCGCCCGCTGCGCAGCGGTAGCCATGACCAGATCTCCTTGCTGATAGAAGGCCAATGCCTGTGCCGTAGCGGTGATGACGTTCTCGGCGCGGCTCGCCACCTCAGTGGCCGCGGGTGCGAGTCGCAGCGTCACCACATCGTCCAGAGCAGCCAGGACCACGGGAGCGTCACGAGGGATCGCTGCCTCTGCCTCCTCGAATGCCGTGCCCATCCCGGCCACTGAGGGCCGGGTGGCCTCGACCTGCGCAGCGGTCCCAGTCAGTGTTGAGGTTGCCCCCGCCACATCGATATCCCAGACAGCCATGCCAGTTAGCCGATGCTCTGCACGGCGTTGCGGGCAGAGGTAGCGGCGGTGGTGGCGGTGTCGTCGTTCTGGGCAAGGGTGGTCCGGACGAGTGCGATGATTCCGCGTACCTCGGCTGCGGCGGCGCCCCAGCGGGTTTCGACTGCCTGGTATTCGGCGTCGACGCCGTCGGCGCGGAAGTCGGCCATGGCTTGGTTGACGTCGGATTGCCGGGCGGAGACGAGGCTTTCCAGTTGCGCGGCGAGGGCCTGGATGTCGGACTGGACCTGGGCGGAGACGTTGGTGTCGTAGCCGATGCGGTTGCTGGTCATGGTTATGCCCGTCCTTGGAATCGTGCGGCGTCGAAGTTCGCTGCGCCTTCGGCCCGGCGTGCGTTGTCCGAGGCGGCGAGGTCGCCTTGGGTGAAAGCGGTGTTCATTCCGGACTGGCCGTGGACGATCGCGGCCAGGGCGGTGTTCAACTCCGCAGCGACAACATCGGAGCGGTTCTTGAAGGCATCGAACGCGGCCTTGCCGGCGCCGCTGAACTTGCCCTCCAATGGGGTCACGGCGTCCACGAAACGCCGCACCAAAGCACCCAGGTCCTGATGCGAAGCATCCGTTTGCTTCGCAAGCGTGACGAGTGTCTGCGCACCCATATCAAAAACAGCCATCAGGCCCCCATTCGGTGTTCGTTCTTCCGAACAGGAGTCTTTGTCCGAAAATCGCGAATAGGTGGCCGAAGGAAATCCCTAGGTGTTGGTATTGCTTGAAAACACGCGGTTTTTGATTTCGGGTCTAGGTGCTGACACGCAAAATAGGTGCTGCGCGAAGGCTTCTAGGTGCTGCGCGAAGGCTTCTAGGTGCTCAACCGACCGCAAGATCGACGCCGTCGGTCTTGCGGTCGGCTTACCGCATCAGGGCACGGTGCCGGAGATCGACGACGGCGACAATAGCCTCGCCGGCCATAGGCCATAAGAGGGACGCCAAGCGTCGCCAGCTGCCTCGGGCTGGGTCCTGCACGCCGCTGCAGAGAATCTGGCCGAGTCTGGAGCCGGCTGTACACGACATCGTCCCGCCCGGGCGAGTTGGTTTCTACGTCTCTTCGCTACGGTGCCTGACCGGTCACCGTTCAGGTGTGGGCGCTGAGGTGACTACCGACGTCGTAATCGCTGTCCAGGCGATGGCCGTTCCTGGTGGGATGTCACCGTAACCGTTTAGCGTGACGACTCGTTCCCCGATGAATTGTCCTGTTCCCGGATCGATCACGAAGTCGTGACGGCTGTTGTTGCGGCGGTCGACTCGTCCAATGGCGGTTCCAGTCCTGCCGTCCAGCACCGCTTGGCGGTCGACGATTATGACTTCCTGGTCTGTTGCCGCTTGTCCGTCCATCGTTGGATTCGGGCATAGCTTCCGGAGTGCCTGGAGCGCCTCAGTATTCGGTCTATAGGCCGGAACTCGCCCAACTGCGGCATTCAGATCTGGTGTGGAGGCAACCACAGAGACGCCGGGAACGGTCATAGGTACGGGTTTACCCCAGTTGACAACACCAGCAGGCTCAAGGCCGCTACTGCTGAGCAGTTCCCCCCACCGAGATTGTCATGCGGTAGTGCTATTTGAAAGCGCGGGTTGCGAGTCTTTGTTGGCGAGTCTTTGTTGATTGTCACTCCCAGCCAATACCCTGGCGCAGTGAATACATTTGATGGGGGATCGGAGCGGACAAGGCTCCCTGAAGGACTTTATGAGCTCCTGCAAACGGCGAGCCTTGAAGCCAAGTTGGCACTCGTACCGGAACTCAGCGCGACGGTCGATGAGATCGACCAAGACGATGCTCCGGAGGTCATTGCTCGTCACGTCGCAGACACCGTCGCTCACGCACTCAAAGCAGCCAAGCCAGAGGAACGCGTCTCTCTGGCAAACCGGCTCTTGGCTCAGGTCGAAGCCGGCAACCAGATTGCCGCCGGACCACGCCAGCTCCTCTCACTCCATCGACCGGATGCGTTGAAGCGGCGCCAGCTCAGGCGGCCCACAACAAAGCTCAGTGAATCAGCGCTGCTCACCAACGGCAAGGACGATCCAAACCTTGCAGCGGAGCTTCGAACTGAGATTGAATCGGCGGACACCGTTGATCTGCTGTGCGCATTCGTGCGATGGACCGGTCTTAGGCTACTTGCGCCCGCCCTTGAGCAATTGAACAAGCGAGATGTGAAGTTCAGGGTCATTACAACGACCTACATGGGAGCTACCGAACGCCGAGCTATCGATGAACTCGTTCGTCGATACGGCGCCGAAGTGAAGATCAGTTACGAAACCCAGGCGACCCGCCTGCACGCCAAAGCCTGGCTCTTCAGGCGCCACACAGGGTTCGACACGGCATACGTAGGTAGCTCGAACCTCAGTCAAGCGGCTCTTTTGGACGGCCTGGAGTGGAACGTCCGCCTGAGTTCCATTACTACACGGGAGTTGCTCAAGAAATTTGAGGTGACGTTCGACAGTTATTGGGAGCAAAGGGCATTCCACACCTATGACCCAGACCGAGACGGCGACAAGCTGGACGCGGCGCTGGAACGTAATGGCGGGAGACGAACAGCCGCCCCGGAATCCTTCACAGGGCTCGAAGTTGTGCCGTTCCTCCACCAAGAAGAAATGTTGGAAGACCTCGAAGCAGAAAGGTCAAAGAGGTTCAACAAGAATCTTCTTGTAGCTGCAACAGGGACCGGCAAAACGGTGATCGCGGCGCTCGACTACAAGCGCCTCTGCGAAGCAGCTGGAAGGCCGCTTTCCTTGCTGTTCGTGGCCCACAGGCAAGAGATCTTGAGGCAGTCCTTGCGCACCTACCGAAACGTCATGCAGGACGGTGCTTTTGGCGAACTCTACGTCGGCGATCACAAGCCCGAACAATGGACGCAGGTCTTTGCTTCAATACAGTCCTTGGCGTCCCTCGGGGTCGAGACGTTCGCCGCCAACCAGTTCGACGTCGTCGTGATCGATGAGTTCCACCACGCCTTGGCACCCACCTATCGGCAGCTAATCGAGTACTTGGAGCCACAGCAGCTCATCGGGCTAACCGCAACGCCGGAACGGGGCGACGGCGGCAATGTGGCGAATGAGTTCTTTGATGGAAGAACAGCGAGCGAGCTACGTCTGTGGGACGCATTGGACGCCGATCTTCTAGTCCCGTTCCATTACTTCGGCGTCTCTGACGACGTTGATCTCAGCAAGGTCGCGTGGAAGCGTAGCGGGGGCTACGACATGACTGGGCTGGACGGGTTGTATACAGGCAACGACGCTAGGGCGTCGAAGGTCATCCAAGCGCTTCGGGACAAAGTCGTTGGCACGGGTCTTATGCGCGCCATCGGCTTTTGCGTCTCGGTGCAGCACGCGCACTACATGGCAAATGTGTTCAACGATGCCGGCATCGCTTCCGTCGCGGTCGACGGGGGCACCGATGAGACTGCGCGTGCTGACGCCTTGCAGCAGCTGAGAAAACTCGAGATTAACTGTATATTCGCGGTTGACATCTTCAACGAGGGGCTGGATATCCCTGAAGTGGACACCATCCTCATGTTGCGACCGACTCAGAGCGCTACGATCTTTTTGCAGCAGTTGGGCCGGGGCCTACGCCGCGCTGAAGACAAGGCTGTGCTCACGGTCTTGGACTTTATTGGCCAACAGCACCGCGAGTTCAGATTTGATCTGCGCTACAGAGCGCTTACTGGTTACGGGCGAAAGCAACTAGAAAAGGCTGTCAAGGAAGAATTTCCGTATCTTCCATCAGGGTCTCAGATTGTGCTGGATCGTGTGGCCCAGAAAGTCGTGCTGGACAACATCAAGGCGCAGCTGCGCTTCAATCGGAATCAACTGGTCAGTGATGTGGCATCGTATGGCGAGATCGAGCTTGGCGCGTACTTGCGTGAATCCGGCAACGAGCTGAAAGCGATCTACCGCTCGACACGAAATTCGTGGACGGGTTACCTTCGCCAAGCTCAGCTCATTGAGGGTTTTTCAGGTCTTGAGTCGGTACTCAAAGGTATCCACCACGACCATTCCGGTGCGGAGGAAAAGAAGCTGCTGGGACGGATGGCTGCACTTATTCATGTAGACGATTCGGAGCGTGCCGATGCATACTCCATGCTGGTTGAACTAGATGCACCCCGCTATTCGGAGTTGGGCGCCCGAGAGCAGACTTACGCGCGAATGCTGTTTTATACGCTTTGGGACGACGGCGGCGGTTTCAAGACATACGACGACGGTCTCGACCACCTACGCGCCTACGGTTTTGTGTGCAGCGAGATTCGGCAGATCGTGAGCCTGGGCGTTGCGTCATCCAAGCACGCTGCGAAAGGTCTCGGCGCTGGGCTCCAACATGTTCCGCTATTGACTCACGCTACGTACCGGCGGGAAGAAATTCTCGCCGCGCTTCAGTACGGCTCCCTTGAACTCGGGAAGAACGTGCAACACCGCGAAGGCGTTGCCTGGTGCCCCAGTACGAAGACCGATGCTCTCTTTGTCACTCTGAATAAGGACGACAGAAAGCATTCGGCCACAACGATGTACAAGGACTACGCGATCAGCCCGGAACTCTTTCACTGGGAATCGCAGAATGCCACATCGCCAACGAGCCCAACTGGAAAGCGCTACCTGGACCGGAGAACTCATGGGTCGCGTATCCTACTGTTCACTCGTGATACCGGCGAAGACGAAACGGGTCTCACGGTTCCTTATACCTGCCTTGGACAGGTCGACTACGTTCAACATGTAGGGGCCAAACCGATCGCGATAACTTGGAAACTACATCGTCACATGCCGGCCGATGTGTTTTCGACTGCGGCTGCGCTGGCACATTAATCTGATGACCCTTCGACCCTAATGACCTGACCGAGCCACCTCACCCTATGCAGATCCTCGGGACTCAGCGATCCGATGAGTTCGTTGTTGACCGACGCCGGAAGAACGCTGCCCGGAAGAACGCTAGTTCCGATCGCTCCCGTGCGGTGAACCATTCGTCGAGGTGTGGAGAGGGGATAGCCATCGTGATGGGATTGGGTTTGTCATAAATCTGCCCCTACGGACCCGACATAACAAAGAAACTGGCATTTCAGTTGCATGCATATACACTCAGTTTCGGCGGCCCATCAGAGACATGGTCCGCCTATGTTCCCGGTCGCGGCCGGTATCGATTCTGTTCTTTGGGGGACGTCATTATGGCTGCTCAATATAGGCCTCGTTGGTTCGCTGTTTCGCCCGAGCGGCACCCGTTGGCGTCCCTGGATGGTCCCAAGATCCGGTAGCCTGACGCTCCTCTAATCATCCCAAGAAGACACATTTCGTTCGGACTGACCTTTCTGTCCTCGAGATTCCCAAGTGCGCCTCACCTGGCTCTGCCCTGCCCCGACCTCTTAATACGCAACCTCATGGA
The DNA here is from genome assembly GCF_042786555.1 of Paenarthrobacter sp. NPDC056912. NCBI lineage: Bacteria > Bacillati > Actinomycetota > Actinomycetes > Micrococcales > Micrococcaceae > Paenarthrobacter > Paenarthrobacter sp. NPDC056912. The sequence goes on along the minus strand of NZ_JBHUCD010000008.1, from coordinate 183,528 downwards.
GAAGAAATGACAATCCCCGAAGTGCCTCAACACGATCCCGGGAGCGGAGTGCCCAACCACGGCATTCCTGCTAACGCCGTCGTGAATGAGCCCTCACACCGTCACGCTGAGGCTGCCCCAGCCGATCACGGTTTGCCGCCGGCGATGCGACCAGGGCGAAGCGCAAAGCCTGCTCTTTTTGGAGTTGTTGGTTTGGTCGTGGGTCTTCTGTTGGGAGTCGTAGGGACTGTGTCTGTCAATGGGATGGTGCAGGCCGCGAATGCCGCAGCGGTCGCCGAGGCAGAAGCGAACAAGCCGAAGCCTCTTGCCGCTGCAGTAAATAAATGCAAGCTGTCGGGAAAAGCAATCTCAGCAAAATTGGGTGACGACGGGCACACCCTTTCTCTGGACGGGAAAGGCGAGGACGACGCGAATGGTCTGGCATGGAGCGACATCGAATGTGCTCTCGAGGCCGTCAGCGTTCCTGATTACGTTCGCGAACAGATGGGCTCGACTCGTGCACTGGATGGGACGCAGCGTGAGTCTTGGGATAATTTCTCAGCTTCATGGAGCTATCACCCAGATTCCGGCATGAACGTCGTGCTGCGCTTCACAGACGTGTAGCAACGACGCACCCAAACCTCCCACTCTCTGGAGTGCACCCCAAACGCCTCGCCCAACAACGGCGAGCGTTCATTCGTCCAACCTCAATGGAGATCCATGGCCACCACAGAACACGGGCAGGTCCTGCCGGACATGCCTTCCCAGGCACCAAAACACGAAGAGGATCTCACTGTGAGTTCAGGACCGGTGAAGATCCCGGCGATCGAGATCGCGAGCGGGACAGTAGAGGATAAGAAGCGGAGTTGGCGGCCGTGGCGGAAGCCACAACCGGAACCTGCCACGGAGCTGGGCACAAGTGGGAGTGGGGCGAATGAAATCCAGCTGACACCCCGCCGTGGCCGACGATGGCTTCTGGTCGCTGCCGTGGTCGTCATTGTGTTGGGCGGGGCGGTTTACTTGGGGTCGATCTTGCCGGACCCCCGGAACAGCCAAGAGTACAAAAGCCTGCAGGCTGACGGAGTTCGCCTTAGTGGCGAACTAAACAAGGCCAAGGCGGACTATAAAACACTTGAAGACGGCATGAAGGCTCGCGAGACCAGGGTGACGGCATTCGGCCAGGAGCTCACGAAGCGCGAGGAAGCAGTTAAAACAGCCGAAGCTGCAGTAAAGACGCGTGAAGAAGCTGTGACCGTAGCGGAAAAGCAAAAGGCTGCGAACACAGTTCGAGAGGGTACGTGGACGGTGGGAGTCGACATCGAGCCAGGCACCTATCGAACTGACACAGAAGTTTCCTCCAGCTGCTACTGGGGCATCTATCGGACTGGATCCAACGGCGCGGACATTATTGACAACGACATCGTTAGTGGTGGACGCCCAACTGTGACCCTGTCCGCCGGTCAGGACTTCAAGACGACTCGCTGCGGTGCGTGGACGAAACAATAACCTGCTCGGACGGCCTATGCGTGGCGGGTAGCTTCTCCCGCCACGTACTCGGCGTCCAGGCCCACCCCACCCAAGATCGACGAGTAGTGCCGCGTCAGCCAGGGGAGCCCCACCACATACAACCCAGCCTGTTCCGTAACGCCTGCGGTGTGCCGCGGATATCTCCACTCATCAAGCACGGGCACGTCGATGAACGACAGGTCCAGCCCGTACCCGGTCGCCCAAAGCACTGAGGTGACGCCGGCATCTGCCAGGTTCATACGAGCCGGCTCCGACGGCATCCACCCATCCGCGGCAACCGGAGGCTGCTCCGGCGCATCCAACCCGGCAACCGCAATGTATCCGTCAATCGCCTTCCGCATCCGCTGATCGAATCCGGACTCGACTGTTGCGAGGCGTTCGGGGAGGTCGTCGGTGAAGGTGATGTCGCCGTCGTCGATGTCTTCCAGGCGGCCGTGCAGGTGCATGCCGCGGCGGCCGAGTTCGCGGAGGCGGATGTCGTGGCCCCCGTTGGTGCCGGAGAGGAGCGGGTTGCAGGCGAAGCGGGCGGCGGGGGAGGGGAGCGCCTCGCGGGTGAGGGCGTTGATGCCGTAATCGGGGCCGTGCTTGCCTGTTTCGAGGAGCCAGTAGAGGATGTCCTGGCCGCGGTATCGGCGGGGTGCTTCGGGGCAAGTGGAGACGGCGAGGTGGACTTCGCGGCCGGCGTCGTGCAGTTCCTCGGCGATCTGACCACCGGACTGGCCGGTGCCGACGATGAGGACGCCGCCGTCTGGGAGTTGCTGAGGGTTGCGGTAGTCGTGAGTGTGGAGTTGGGTGATCGCCGTGGGGAGCTTGGCTGCCATGGCTGGGAGTTTGGGGACCTGATAGGCGCCGGTGGCAAGCACGACTCTCCGTGCGTTCAGGTGTCCCAGGGAGGTTTCGAGGCTGAAGGTGCCGTCGGCCGTTGCGGACAGGCGGGTGACGTCGACGCCGGTGTGGACAGGTGCGTTGATGACCTCCGCGTAGCGCCTGAGCAGGTTCACGATGGCGGTGCGGGGGAGGAAGCCTTCGGGGTCGTCGCCGGCGTAGGGCATGCCGGGGAGGTCCAGTGTGAAGTTGGGAGTGTTCATATAGAACCCGTCCCAGCGGTCTTGGAACGCACCACCCAACGCGTCGCGCCGTTCCAGGATTTGATGTTCGACGCCGGCCTGGGTCAGCCAGTAGCTCGTCGCAAGTCCCGCTTGGCCCGCGCCGATGATCACGGTATCTGGGGTCCGTCCCATGAGACGAACTTTACGCTCGGGCGCGGCTACGGGGGATGGGTTCAGCTGCCTGCTGCCTCGAAAAATGCAGCGAGTTCGAGGTCTGTTGGCTCTCGTATGTCGACGGGAGTTATTGCCGGGCTTGGCGGCAGGAAGTCGTTGATGGAGATCTGGCCCTCGAAGTGAGGGATTGGTTCAGGCCCGGTGTTGTCTTCCACTTGGATGCTCCTCTTTCAGATCGGCTCAGACCACCATATTTGGGCGCCGCCCCACTTCCGAGGAGGCGAGGCCGCTGGGTGCCCTGTGTGGTCAAAGGACGTAGGCTTTCGGGAAAAGAATCTGGGGGATGATTTGCACATGTCGACCGCAGGCTTGACTCGGGCACTCGATATCGCAACGTGGGTGGTGGCTGCACTTAGTCTGTTTCTGCTAGTCAGCGGACTATCGGACAACTTCTGGGCAACGGCGTGCCTCATCGCGACTGCCGCTCCGGCAATTTCCAGCTGGGTGATCAAGGAAAGGCTCCAGGGCGCAACCAAAGGTGACGAGCCGCAATAGGGCTAACAGACTGCCAAAAAATGTCAGTGGCTTACGGCGTCCGGCTGTCTTGTAGTTGTGGCACTCATGCTCACGGCTCTGGCCAGCGTCGTGGGCGACAGGCTTTCCGCGGTGTGCCTCCTGGCGGGTCGAGTCCCTATCCTCATTTTCGCGGTGCTGCGGTGAGGATTCTGCGTCAGAGGAATTTCGGCAATACCTGAGCGTACGTTTCTGCCTTGGTCACGAGCCACTCGATGAGTTCTTGCGATTGGGATTCGACCATGAAGTCTCCAGGACGCGTGATGCCGAGTGCGGATGCTTTGCGCCCCGGTTTGTCATCCCAGCTTAGGGCGAAGCCTAAATCGGCTTCGAGCGCTTCGCGCTGGGCTAACAACTTGGCGAAGAGGTCTTTGTCATCGTGAATCCAAAAAGAGGCTTGGGCCCGTTTCTTCTGAGAGTTGACGGTAAGTGATACTACGCCGCGTGGATCTCCGATTCTGACGTCGTACCAGTTCTGTGCCGCGGCCTTTCCCCATGATTTGATGTTCGCTGCATTGGTGCGCCCGTAATCGCGAACCCGCTTAAAGAACTCCAGCTGGGCATCCCTAACGGATACCCGATCTCCCGCCTTGGCCTGGGGCACGGACTTCATGCGTCGTGCGGCAATTGCATCCTCGTCGACGTCGAGACCTGCCGCTTCGGCGAGTTCTTCTGCACTCATGAACTGCGCCGGGTTGGCGTGTCCTCGTGCGTCGAACCGGAGCCCCTCCCTCTCAAGTGTCACGCGAGGGTCATCACTGCGGCCGGGTTCTGCCCACCGGAAACCGGGCGAAATTGTTCCACCGCTCTGCAGGACTCTCCACGCGTTGGGCATCGGATAGTTGGCGATGATTCCGGCCAGAGGTTGAGCCCAGGTGCCGGCCACGATGGCGGCGTCACCGTAAGTGGTCCAGCGTCCTGCCGGGATTTCAGCGAGTATTCCCGCGATCTGGCTTCGCAGCGCAGATGGCTCATCGTCACCAGCGGTGATGCTCTCATCCGGGCCGGGCCACAGTTCAATGATTTTCTCCGCCAAAGCGGAACTCCTGGCATTGATTTCTTCAGCACCCCATAAACCGTGTGCTGCGATGGCGTGGTTCATGAACAAGCCGCTCTGGGCAAGCATTTCGCGCTTCTCCTGGAACGGCTTGTTGCTGAGCTCGCTGTTGTAACCGCTCAGCGTCAGGTTGCCGAGCGTGTGAACGAGGCGCTCATGCTCGTAGTCGATGTCGGCGTCGTCCGCGAAACTCTCTGCAAACGCCTCCCGTGCCGGATCCGACATCGTCTGCGGCAAAACGTGCTCGATGGTCAGCTGTTTCGGGTCGACTTCCACGATTTCCTTAGGTCGGTAGGCCTCTTCGAGCCATTGCAGAATGAGCTTCTTCTGTGGACCGCGGCCTTGCCAATAGAAAGCAATTGTCGTGACCGCCTCGCGCACTTGGAGGTCGGTTGCGAAGTACTTGCGCCCGCGCGACAGGTATTCGCGCAGTGCAACGTCGCTTGCGTCAGCGTCGCTGATCGCGCTAACGGCTTGGAGCAGGGTGCGGTTGAGGTTTGCTGTGGCGCGTCCAATGACCACGCGACGGACAAAGTACGATTCCAGATACGTCAGGGCCCGCACGACTTCGTCGTCAGGGGCCCTTTCGGCGGCACGTCGGGTGAGGATCTGCATCACCACCGGATACGCAGTCGTTGAACCCCACGCCCGAATCCGTGTGAGGCGGCGACGAATCTCCGGGTGCTTCTCTGACTCCGGGGTAAGAATCGTTGCCAGCACGTCACCGAGCTTGGCGATCCGGACCACTTCAGCCTCGACCTCGTCGATGCTCTTGAGCTTCTCAAACCGTTTTTGCTGTCCGAGGTAGGTGTCCGCCTGTTTCGCCCGTTCGTCTCGTTGAACAAGGTCCAGCCAGAACAAGAGCTCAAGATTTTCGGATCCGAGCTTTTTCTCCAAGGGAAGCCAAATATTGTCGTAGACCGTTTCGGCGCGGCCGTTGAGCCGCATAAACAGATAATTCTTCAGAAGGTCACTTTGCGTCAGCCGAAGTCCCGTGTTGTTCAGGGACTCAAAGATTCGGTGCGCATTGTCGGACGGCTCGGCTGTAACAACAACGAGCGCGAGCCCACGCACTACTGCGGCTTCGAGCATCTCAAGGTCGTGTGGATCATCCGGATCGTCTGCCGCCGCTATCTTTGACCGGAAGAACCGGTAGGCGTCTCCCACTGCATCCTCGCCACCGGCCTGCGGCGAGCGATTCAGCACCGCCGTGTACGCGGCCCGATCCGCCTGGGTCGGCAGCACCTTGAGCGGCTTGCCGGCGTCGAAGACATTAATCAGGTATTGCGCGTCTATGCCGTTCGCCCGATCAGTATCCCCGGTCTCAAATAGATGGTCACGGAGCGCCGCCAGAAGGAGAGTCAGTGTGGTTAATCGCTGCTGGCCATCGACAACAAGGAATTTATTGACACCGATGGCGCCGAAGTCAGGACTACTAGCCAGCACGAGTGAACCTATGAAGTGTGAAGCCTTCGGGTCGTCGCTAAGAACCCGCCCCAATTCGACGACGTCCGACCACAACTGGTCAAGTTGCTTCTTGCCCCACGAGTAAACACGCTGGTAAAGCGGGACCTGGTACTGCTTTTTCCCTTCCAGAACACCCGATAGCGTCCCGTTCTCCGCTCGAACCACGCATGCCTCCTAGCGCCGCACAGAATATGAACTGAGGTTACACGGAGAGGGTTCCGTATGAGTCCCGATTACGACCTGCGGTTCCTGGACTCCATGATCATCGAGTCTGATGCGCAATGGGTGCCTGGACGCCGTGGCTAGTGCATCCAGTGCATCCGGGCCTCCCGAGCCGTCCGTCAGGTTCGTGAAGCGCATCCCGTCATGCCGCCGTCGTTGACGTCACTCACATAAGGGCAGGCACCTGCCCAGCTGACTGACGTCGAAAGGTTGCATATGGATTTTTGGGCCGATCTAGGAGAGCTGATTGGGGCAGTTGCTGCCTGCGTGACTCTGTTCTTTGTGGTTAGGGCGACGCGGCACTCGGGCGAGGCAGTCCGAGGAGCTCAACGCATGTTGGAGTTGGAAGGCGACCGGGATGAGCGTGCTGTCGCTTTGGAGGAACGGAGGCAGGCATCGCAAATCGCATTCTGGCCCGTCCGGGGCGAAGTGGATGGAATCCTCCAATGGGGCATCGAACTGGTGAACTCAAGCGACTCACCGGCCTTTGCGGTGGAACTGAACAGGGCGGAAGGCAGGAGTGGAACCGGGACCCCGATTCCCGAGATAAAGGCAGCCGCCAAGATCCTGCCGCCAGGAAGGTACTTCTTCAGCGAGCGGAGGCGTTGGCCGGTGTTCATGGAACAGCACCGCGTTCTTGAACCAATTCCTGGGAATACGGACTACATGCCGTCGGTCGCCTTCACCGACAGCGATGGCCGCGAGTGGCATCGGCGAGTGGATGGAAAGCTGGAACGGACAAACTGAGGAATCGGTAGATTTTGGACCGGATAGCCACACCGGAGAGATAAATGTGTCCCGGCACTAGCTATCTGCTCAGAACTCTGTAGACTTGACGGTGTTGTTGTGTTTGGCATTTGGTAGTTCAGGCAGTCCCCACGGTCCCTCTGGATCGTGACCTTCTGAAGTAACGGTGGAGAACACCCCACACCGGAGACCCGAAAGTCGGGAGAATCTCCACCTTCAGTAAGGACTGAAAAAATGGCTACAGGTACCGTGAAATGGTTCAACTCCGAAAAGGGCTTCGGCTTCATCTCTCCTGAAGATGGCAGCCAGGACGTTTTCGCTCACTACTCTGCGATCAACTCCTCGGGCTACCGCTCCCTCGAAGAGAACCAGAAGGTTTCCTTCGACGTCGAGCAGGGCCCCAAGGGTCCCCAGGCAGTAAACATCCAGGCTATCTAGTCTTCGGATAACTAAGAAGCAGGGCCGGTCACTGACCGGCCCTGCTTCTTTGTGCCCTCATTTTTTGTGTGCCCGCAGCCGCAGGTTAGACAAATTTCGTCATCCGTGACCAGATAGCGACGGACACCAGCACAACAAGGACCAATCCTCCCACCAGGAGGAACAGGCCGAGTTCAACCTGCACGGGAAATGGCGGGCGTGGGGTGAACCCGCCCCAGTAGTTGAAGACACCCTCACCGGCGGCCGTGAGAATATTTCGCGGATCGCAGGGCCCCGCGAAAGGAGCCACCATAAGCAGCCCTCCAGCGGCCAAGCTCGGTATCAGCATGCTTCGAGCCACCAGCCCAACAAACAAACCCAAAAGCCCGAACAAGACTGCCACGCTACCGCTGAAGGCGATTTGCACTGCGGGACTGCCAACACTCAGGGTCTCCACCGGGTACGGGAAGTTGCGACCGGTGGTGTTTAACAGGGCAGCTCTGAGGATAGGCGCGGCAGAAAGGCTCAACGTCGCCGCGATCAGGACTGCAGCCAAGGAAACTGCTGTGACTGTAGCCGCCTTAGCGGCAATGTATGGTCCCGCGCCCTGGAAGACCACCCGGTCCTTCAGAATCCGACGGCGTGCGTCGCCTGCGGCCACTCCGCACCCGTAGACGAAGAAGAGCAGCGGAATGACCAGAAAGGTGATCATTTCCAGCCCAGTACCTATGGCATTCGTTCCTTCGAGGGCTTGGTAGGCAAGGTAAGCCCGCTCGTAATCAACGCGGAGTGGATTGTCCAGAAGTTTTTGACCGTCTTGGATCACCACGCTGCTCGGGTGCCCCATGGCCTGGGTCAAGGACACTCCGTTGGCCGATGCTTGCGCCTCCGTAGTCTGAAGGCGAGTCATGCTCGCCTCAACATTGCTGACGCTGCCAGTAAATGCGAACACGAGAGATAACGCGAGGCCACCGATGGGGAGCAGAAGCATTCTGCTCCAGTGCTGATATCTCAACTCGGTTCGCATAGAACGCGTGAGACTATTCATCGGGATTATCGACCTTGGTAAGGATCTCGTCTGAACCATGCATGATCCTTCCTTGCCGTATTGTGAACTCGGAAGAGGCAAGATGATGGTAGAACGAGGATTCATGGTCGGAAATAATGACACACGTGGAGTCTGCAGCAACTTCCAGCAGTTTGGTCAAGCCAGTTCGTCCCGCATTGTCTAGACCCGATAGCGGCTCGTCCAGCAAGATGCATGGTTTCCCTGCAGCGAAGGCGGCTGCTAGCTTGATCTTTTTCCTTTGTCCCAACGAATAGGTCGCAGACCGTCTCGCAAGTAGCTCACGATTGAAGAATGCTTTGACTGCGGGAGCATCCTCAACCTGATTTGACGAGATATCCAGCAGGGCCCTGAGATTCTGTAAACCTGTGAGTCTCCCATGCACTGCGGAATCGTCAAAAACCGCGGATATCTTATTCACAAGTGAATCATCATGCCAAAGGATGCGCCCTTGATACCGTTCCAGTCCAGCCAGGCATTTAAGGAGGGTGGTCTTGCCGTTCCCGTTCTCTCCGCGAAGTAGATGTATGCCGGTCGAAGGAATAGTCAATGATGCGTTGTGGAATACCTTCTTGCGTCCATAGCGTTTGGAAAGATTTGTTATGCGTAGCATGAGTCCTCATCGATGGAGGGGGCGGCCACTGGCGACCGGACCCTGTAGGCTGCGGGCTAGGCGACTACTGCTGCCATGCTGACCAAGCACCGTCGCCGTAGACATTTGCACGCTGAACGACGGTTGAGTGGTAAATATTGACATTCCCCCAGGGCGTAGGAGAGCCCACGCCTGCATCAGTCAGTGCCATATAAGAGTGCTGCCAGTTGCTTGCATAACTTCGATTAATTCCAAGTGCTTGGATTGTGTTGAATCCGAAAGCACCTACGCGTTGATAACCGTAACTGCTGGTTACACTGCTCCAGTTGTAGTAGAAGTCAACATTCTCCTCTGTGAAAAGCATCCAATTTCCTGAATACAAGCTGGCGCGCCGAGATCCGACAGCTGTTGTTGAGTACGTTGGTTCGCCCTTCTTAAGGCTTGACGGGTTCAAGCCTCCAGAGCTTGATGCAGATTTACGTGCGGTGATGTCCTTGAGTGTCTGCGTGCTGTCCGGTTCATTAGCGGCATGGGCCGGAGTTGCCAGAGTTGCGATGAATGCTGACAGAAATATTGCTGCGATGCCAGTGCGGATTTTCATGATTATGTTTCCCCCAATGGAAATGGTCTCAAGAGCTATTCAGGTTGTAGTCTTCCCCAGACGCCCGCGGGAATTTCGGCGGGTGAAATACGTTTGCTAGCTGACACAAGAGGAATCACTCGTGCTGTTCGAGGCTACTGTGCCCCTGGTTGTTTAGGTGATTGGACATTACTCTCAACCCGCGAGCCGCATTTTGTCAAACCCCTAATTTTTTGAGCCTTTTGGAGCGGCACCGACAATGTGGGGATTTTTCCCAACTAATCACCTGTCTCCGACCGCAACCACCACCTATACGACACTCGTCACCACCTGTTTTTTGCCGAAATCACCACCTAGAAGGCCCTGAGAGTGCCTGTGCGAGGACGTTCCACCACCTAGTTCCGATTTTTTGATCTAGTCGATGAAGTGAGCCGCATATGGGTTATCCGGAGCAACAACAGGTAGGGGCGGAGCTTCGAATCTGAGGCGTCTCCGGTTCCTCGACGTGGTTCACGGCAGTATGCGGATACAGGTTCTAGGCTCCGAGGGTTCCCCGGCAATAGAGATCCAGGCTGCCTAGCCTTGGCGGAAGCAGGGCAGGTCACTGACCGGCCCTGCTTTTTGTCTGCCCACCAAGGGAACATATCTACTAGTCGAATCTAGCGAGTCGAACACATATCCACATAGCGAATTACACCGCTGTAATTCGTCCCCGGCCGCTCGTAGCGTTGAGAGCAAGCAACCACCACGGCATGGGGTCCTGATGAAAAACGCGAGAACACAGCCAAGGGCAGAGCAACAGCGCCTCCACCACCTAGACGACTCCCGCCACCACCTAGTTTTGCCCAAATCACCACCTAGATGGACCCAAATGTGCCTGTGCAAGGCCCTTCTGCCACCTAGTCCCGTTTTCTCGATCTAGCCTGCGAAGTGAGCCGCATGTCGGGCAGTCAGAGAAAAAGAGGGTCAGGTCGAGTGTTCGATTCAGAGGTTCAGCGGATCCTCGACTTCGTTGCAGCCGGCATCGGAGTGCGTGTTGTCGGTGCGCCTGGGAGCGGCAAGACGTCCGTGGTTCGTAGTGTCATCGGCAACCTGGAGAAAACGGGTGTTGTTGTGCACTTCATCAGTGGACTCCGCACGCACCGTGGCATTCCGTACTCGGCTATCAAGGGCCTCGGGCTCGACATGAGGCCGGGCCGCAGTGGGGTTTTCGACACCGCAGATGCGCTCTCAGGTCAGTTGGCCATGTCCGGAAGGCATGTGCTGGTAGTCGACGATATCCATTTGGTGGACAACGAGTCTCTGGCCGTTCTGGAAGCCGTTCGGCGCAGATCGGACTGTCCCTTGCTTGCCACGGCACCTGAAACCTGGGCGCTCTCCAAAGGCCAGTTGGCAGTCCTCAATAACGGGCGTCAGGCCCTCCTGCAGCTGGACTCCCTTCACTACGAGCAAGTACACAACCTCATTGCGGAGGTGCTCGGTGCTCCGGCAGACGCGGACACCACGGCCCGCATCCTGACGAAGTCGGCGGGCAACCCCCGGCTTGTTGTGCGCATTGCGGAGACGGCGTCGGTGAGCAACCTCCTCGTCAAGCAGGGTAAGCGGTGGTGCATGGCCACGAACACTCTGTGGAACGAGCACCTGAGCGGCACGATTGAGGAACTGCTGGCTGAGGTGAGTCCGGAGGAATTCACCGCGCTGCACGTCATGGCACTACTCGGGACGGCACGCCTGGATGTGCTTCAGAAAGTAATACGCCACGAAGTGTTGGAAAACCTTGAGCGGCGCGGTCTTCTGTCCGTCCTGGACGATCACCAGAACGGCTCGATAGCTGCCATCAGCCCGCCCGTTATCGCTGACTACTTCCGCGGGCAGAAGATGCTCCGAAACCGGCACCTTCTGCAGAGCAAGATCGCTGGTGTGCTTGACGCTGCCCCGCAATCTACAAGAGATAATCCGGCGACTGCCGATTGCCTTTCCCGGGTTCTGGCTGCACTCCGTCGGGAGAAAGGCGGTGACGACGCCCTGACGGCCAGGCATTTCCACGAACACAGCTCAGCACGCGAAGCCATTCGCTTTCAGCGTTGGGAAGCCAACAAGACAGCGGCGAATGCTGCGTCGATTCTGAGAATCTACTGGGGTGCGCCCGTCGACTTTCAGCGCGCGGCGCGAATCTGCCAGGAAACTGCAGTCACCGACGCAGATCCCGGGGACCTTCTGTTTCTGGCCATCACGGAGGCCATGCTCGCCATCCACACGGGACAGGGTCTTGGCGTCGGCGTCGGAATCCTGCAGAAGTTTGCCGCGGACCATGCGGACCATGCCGGACAATCTGCAGAAGCCGAGGCCGCAATCCTCTTCCTCACCGCCTCCCACAGCCGGGTTCCACCCACTGAGGGGCGGCCGCTAGCTGGCCCGACTGAAAGGCCGCAGGGCATGGGGACCCTGGTCCATGGGCTATTGGAGCTGTATCGGTTCCAGCCGTCGGCGGCCCTCGAAGCCGCGGCCGGCGGGGACGACGACGGCGACGCTTTCCCGCACCTTCGCCCCTTCATCCGTGGCTTCGCGCTCTTCGCCAGCGGACAGGTCGAGGAGTCCCTTGTCTTCGCGCTGGACTGGCGTACTGAAGCCCGTAAGAACCTCGACCAGTTCGGCGTGGTCACCAGCAGCTTTGTCGCAGCCCACGGGCTGCTCTACCGCGGGCACTTCGAGGAAGCGGAGTACCTCATGAGCAGTGTCTTTGCGATGGGCCGGCCGGGCTTCGTGGTGGACTCCCTTTACGATGCCATGCTTCGTTTGGCAGGGCTGCGGCACGCGACCACCGCTGTGTCGCCATCATTGTCGATCGCGGCGCAGGCACGAAGCGGAGTGCCCGACGTCGGCCCACTGCCGGGGATTGGCAAGGGCGCCTATGAGCTCATAGCCCACAACAACGCCCAGCCCTCAGCGTTCGATCGCAAGGCGGTGGGCCTCATCAAACGCCAATTGAAGAGCGGCTACGTTCTTGAGGCGATGATGACAGCTCTCCTCTGCACCTGCCTATGTCCGGGACGGCCGGTCCTGGACGTTCTACGGAAAATCCTGCGTGAGAGCGGTGTCGCAGCCCACGACCAATTCGTTGCCATCGCTACGGCTGCGGTGGAAGGTGATTTCACACTGCTTGGCCTTCTGTTGAAGCACTACGAAGCCGACGCCGATACCTATCAAGTGGGAATGGTGCTCCGGGGTGCCGTCAAGCGGCACGTGATCGAGGGCGATACCGTGGCTGCGGACGCCATTGCACAAGCATCGTCAGAGTTTTCCATCAGATTCCCTACAACGAACGAACACCTTTCCTTCAACGCGTTCAGGTCCACGCCGCTGACCGAAAGGGAAGCTGAGGTTGCTGCAATGGCGGGCCGACGCAGCAACGTGGAAATCGCCGAACGCTTGGGTATTAGCGCCAGGACGGTGGAGAACCACATCTCGAATGCACTGAAAAAGACAGGTGCGACGTCGCGCAATAGTCTTGTCATGCTCGTGAGCAATTCACTTCCGCCACGCTGAGCCGGGCTACGCTCGACGTATCCGCTGATGACGGCCGCTTGCGCCATTATCGACGTCAGTTCTTGGAAGGGTGAAGGGTTTCCCGTGAGCAGCGAATCCCCGGCGTTGGCCCGCCGGCTCGGCACCTTTGATGCTTCACTCATCGGTCTGGGCTCGATGATCGGCGCAGGAGTGTTCGCTGCGTTCACACCCGCTGCTGCCGCCGCAGGTTCAGGGCTCCTTGTGGGGTTGGCTGTTGCCGCGTTCGTAGCCTTCTGCCACGCGACGTCTTCCGCCCAGCTCGCGGCCGCGTACCCCACGGCCGGCGGTACGTACGTCTATGGCCGCGAACGACTCGGACCGTGGCCGGGGTTCTTGGCCGGCTGGGGTTTCGTCATTGGTAAGACAGCCAGTGCCGCAGCTATGGCCATGACGTTTGCCGCCTATGCCGCACCGCCAGGATGGGAGCGCCCGGTGGCGATCGCCGCCGTCGTGGTTTTGACCGCTGTGAACTTTCACGGGGTGACCCGCACGGCCGGGCTGACGCGCGTGCTGGTGATTGCGGTCCTGATTGCCTTGGCCGTTGCCCTGACGGCGACCTGGGGTGGGGGAGGACCAGACTTCAGCAACATTGCGGGCGAAGGCTTGTTGGCCCAAGGGTGGTACGGCATCCTGCAATCCGCCGGGCTGCTGTTCTTTGCATTCGCCGGCTATGCGCGGATCGCGACAATGGGCGAGGAAGTGCGCGAACCCAAACGAACCATACCCCGGGCCATCGTCATCGCTTTGAGTATCACTATGGTCATCTATGCCGTGGTTGCAGTCTCACTGCTCGCGGCTCTGGGCCCTGACGGAGTGGCGGGGAGTCCGACGCCGCTGGCGGCCGCCGTCGAGAATGGTTCGTCGCCGTGGGCCGCACCAGTGGTTCGCATTGGTGCTGCTATCGCATCCCTGGGTGCGTTGTTGGCACTGATCGCCGGGCTGGGCAGGACCAGCCTGGCCATGGCCCGGGAACACGATCTTCCGCAGTGGCTGGCCGCGGTACATGCGCGGTACAAAGTCCCGCACCGGGCCGAAATCACGCTGGCAGTGGTGATCTGCCTGGTCATCGCCGTCGCAGATCTTCGAGGTGCCATCGGTTTCTCCTCCTTTGGAGTGCTGCTCTACTACCTGGTGGCCAACGTGGCTGCCTACACCCAGCCGGCGGAGGACCGTAGATACGCCAAGGTCTTCCAAATCTCCGGCGCTGTTGCCTGCGTGGCACTAGTCGCCACGCTACCGCCGCTCTCCGTTGGGCTGGGTGTGCTGATGTTTGCCGTTGGCATCGTGTACCGACTCCTGCGGCTCCGCATAGCTAACTAGTCCGGGACCGTTCGGCCGGAACTGAACCGCCGGGCCGGCTGGGCACGACTCCACTTAGGGGTTTTCCGTGGAGCCGTGCCGTAGTGCCTCCTACGCCTGGAGCGAAGGGGGCTCCCGCCGGACACCGGGTTCCCGCTCCGGAGGCACAACAGGAGACTATGGCCCGTTTCCACCTACTAGGTGGTGGATTGGGAGAACTGAGTGCTGAAAGTGGGGCAATCTAGGTGTTTGGCGGGCCCTGACACCGAAAGATAGGTGTCGCCGGGGCTGTCTAGGTGTTGCTCGCCCGTCGTTCCGCGTTTTTGAGTTCCACAGATTCCATGTACGCGACGATGCTCGCGATGGTGACTGAGAGGGAACCGATCACGGCCAGCAACGCGGCCGTGTTCTGAAACGGAACCGCCAAATACGGGCTCAGCGTCATGGCGTTGCCGAAACCGGAAGCGGTGAAGAGGGCCGCTTTGAGCAGCAAATATTTGAGTGGCCGCACCATCAGCATCGTCACCGGTGCCACGACACCCAGCGCCGCGACAAGAACCACGACGGCGGCCTGCAGCGCGCCGGGGTCAAGGACCTTCAACCCCTGCGGCGCGGGAGCAGTCCCCATCAATGTCGCCGACACGGCTGAGCAAATGGCAACGATGCTGGTCATAACACGGAGCGCGGTTGGGTAATAGTGAGTGATCATATGCGGAGGCTAACCGCGCGAAGAACCACCTAGTCGCCGAACGCCAAATATAGGTACTCCTGACGCAGGATCTGAGTGGCGAACAACGTGAAAATAGGTGTTTGGACGGGTCCGGTAGGTGTGCCACCATAGTCGGATGACTGGGGAAAACGCTGCGCAGAATCGGACTGAACTGTTGCAGTTTCTTGCCAAGGAGATCCAGGACCTGGGTCCGGGCCGCAAACTGATCGCCATTGACGGAGCCGACGGAAGCGGCAAATCGACCTTCGCAAAGGATCTCGCCCCGGCACTGGAGGGCAGACCCGTCGTGACAATCCACGTGGATGACTTCCTCAACCTTCAAGAAGTGCGCCACCGCCGGGGCAGGACGTCGCCCGAAGGATTTTGGCTGGATACCTATGACTACGCCGCCTTGGATAAGTACGTCCTGCAACCGCTGGGAAAGTGCGGAAATGGTGTCTACCTGCCGGCAGTCACTGATGTCCGCCGTAACACCAGGCTGAAGCCTGATCCGCGGTGTGCACCCGATGACGCTTTGGTGCTGGTCGAGGGTATGTTCCTTCATCGAGACGAGATGACCGGCCACTGGGACTATTCGATTTTCCTTGATGTCCCGTTCACCGAAACTGCCCGCCGCATGGCTGTTAGGGACGGCGGCCATCCGGATCCGGAACATCCGTCGATGCGCAGGTATGTGGGAGGCCAGCGTCTTTATTTTGAGAATGCCGAGCCGTGGAACAGAGCCACCCGAGTAGTCGACAACGCTGATCCGGAGGCGCCGCGCCTGCTACCCGCGTCGGAACGGATCCATTGACGCGAGGGCGGGTGAACTACGCCCGCGCGTGCCTGTTCACCATCGTCGTCCGCTCTTCCGCCGCCACCGAAGCGCCGGTACCCAACCCGCGGACCGTCCACCCCGCACTCCGCCAGGCCTCGGCGTCCAGGACGTTCCGGGCGTCCAGCACCATCCGGCGTCGTACCAGTGACCCGACTACCGACGGCGAAAGCGAGACGTATTCGTCCCATTCGGTGAGTAGAAGCACCAGTTCGGCGCCTTCGAGGGCACGCTTGGTGGAGGCCTCGAAGCGGATCTGCGGGTAGCGGATCCAGGCGTGGTTGATGGCTTTGGGGTCGGTGACGGTCACGTGTGCACCAGCTGCTGCGAGTTGCTGGGCGACGTCCAGTGCGGGGGAATCGCGGATGTCGTCGGTGTCGGGCTTGAAGGCGGCGCCGAGGATGGTCACTGTTCGGCCGGACAGGAAGCCACGGCACATTTCGCGGGCTACGTCGACGGCGCGGGAACGCTGGTCCAGGTTCACCGAGTCGACCAGGCCCATCCACTCATCCACAGACGGCACGGAAAGCTCACGGGCCTGCGCACGGAACGACCGTATGTCCTTGGGCAGGCAGCCGCCGCCGAACCCGAGTCCGGCGTGCAGGTACCGGTTGCCGATGCGCGGGTCCAGGCCCATGGCCTCGCTGAGCTCGCTCACGTCAGCGCCCGACGCGTCGCACAGTTCGGCCATCGCGTTGATAAAGCTGACCTTCGTGGCCAGGAACGCGTTCGACGCCGACTTGATCAGCTCAGCCGTCGCAAAGTTGCAGACCAACCGGGGGATTCCGGCGGTGATCAGTGGCTCATACACGGCGTCGAGAACGGCGGTAACCGGTGCGCCGGCAGCGGCACCCTTCCCGCCCGGGACCCCGTAGACCAGGCGATCGGGAACCAGCGAGTCCTTGACGGCGGTGCCCTGGCGCAGGAATTCGGGGTTCCAGCCAAGCAGCACGTCAGATCGTCGGGCCAGTATCGCGCGAAGAGCCTCCACCGTGCCTACCGGCACCGTTGATTTACCGACGACGGCGGCCCCCTTGGCCAGGTGCGGCAGGAGGCTCTTCGTGGCGCCCATCAGGTAGGAGAGATCGGCGGTGTCAGAGGTCTTGGACTGCGGGGTACCCACGCACAGGAAGTGGACCTGCGCGTCCGCTGCCAAGGAGAAATCGGTGGTGAACAGAAGACGGCCTGTGGTTCTGCCGTCCTGGAGAAGTTCGTCCAGGCCAGGTTCATGGAAGGGAGCCAGCGCCTTGTTGAGCTGGTCAACCTTGTGCGAGTCGACGTCCACCCCCACCACGGTGTGGCCCATGGACGCGAGCGTGGCGGCGTGGACTGCACCGAGGTAGCCGCAGCCGATCACGGAGATCTTCATGAGGAGGGTCCTTTGCTTGAGGTGAGTTCGGTGGGGCCGGCTTCTTCAGGCACACCGGAGATGACTTCGTCGTAGTGCCGCACCAGGTCGGCGCTGAGCACAGGCCACGTCCGGCCTTGAACCGACGCGGTTGCTGCCGTAGCGAACGCGCGGCGCTTGGCGTCGTCGCCGATCAGATCCTGCACGTAGTCACGCAGTTGGGTGAGGTTTCCGGGTTCGTACAGCCAGCCGGTGCGCGAGTTTTCCACGAGGTCCAAGGGCCCGCCGCGGCCGGTCGCCACCACGGGAACGCCTGATGCCATGGCTTCCTGGATGGTCTGGCAGAAGGTCTCGAATTCGCCGGGATGGACAAACAAATCGAATGAGGCAACGGCCTCGGCCAGCGCATCGCCGCCGAGGAACCCGGCGAAATGAGCGTCCGGCAATTGGGCCTCAAGTGCGGCGCGCTGCGGACCATCACCCACAATCACCAGCTTGGTGTTCGGCAGGTCAGCAAGAACAGCGAGGTCTTCAACCTGTTTCTCCACGGCGAGTCGGCCGACGTAGCCGATGATCCGGTGACCGTCCGGCGCTACGGCGCTGCGCCACGCCGTCGAACGTTTCGCGGGGTTGAAGCGTGCGGTATCCACACCGCGACGCCACATGTCCACGCGCAAGATGCCGCGACCGCGCAACTGGTTCAGCGCGAAAGTGGACGGCACCAGGGTTCGGGTAGCCAGGAGGTGGATGTTGTCTACACGGTTCCAAGCCCAGTTCTCCAGGAAGGGCACGCCGTAGCGGGCGGCGTAGCTGGGAACCTCGGTTTGGTAGATGGCCACAGTCGGGATGCCAAGCTGATGGGCGGCCTGCACGGCGCGCCAGCCGAGGACGAAAGGGGAGGCGAGGTGCACCACGTCGGGCGAGAAATCGGCAAGGATTCGCTTGACCCGATTCACACCACCCAACGCCACCCGCACATTCGTGTAACCGGCCAGCGGCACCGAGGGAAGCCGGTGCACATACGCACCCTTCTCGACGCTCGAAACATCAGTGTCCGACGTCGACGGCGCGATCACCATCACCTCATCCCCGCGTTCCTGCAGATGCTCCAGCACCCGCAGTATCGAGTGGGTTACCCCATTCATCAATGGCAGGAATGACTCGGCGACGATTGCGATCCTCACGCCTTCCACGGTGGTCGCGGCGGTTGGCGGTGCGGGTTCGAACGGGTGGCCTGTGGAGGAAGAGTTGGTTAACAGGTGGGGCTCATGTTTTGTGGTTGGTGCCGCGTAGACTCTGGTTCATCGACGCGCTGGGCGTCTTAGTTCTGGGGGTCTTGCCATGTTTGCTGTTGGGGATAGTTCGCGCGCGCTTGGGGGAGTAAACGTACGACGACGGCGGCGGGCAGCGGCGCGGTCAGTCGCCGCCGGCTTGGGCCTGGCGTTGCTGCTGGGAACCTTTGCGTCGCCCGTTTCGCCAGCCGCGGCTGATGCGGCGACAGATTTCGTCCCGGTCGGTGAACGGCCGGGATCAATCGCAGTCAACCCGGTGACCAACAAGGCCTATGTGGCCACGTTTGAAGGGGTGTCCGTGATCAACGGAGTCACCGCGTCAGGCATCCTGAACGTCGGCGACATGCCTTGGGACGTTGCCGTCAACAGCGTCACCAACAAGATCTATGCAAGCCAGATCGGCGGGACCGTCGCCGTGGTTGACGGGGCCACGGAGGCCACGACGGCGTCAGTTACCGTGGGTGCTGATCCTTACACAGTGACGGTCAACGAGGCGACGAACAAGATCTATGTGGGCGTCAAGGGTGGCGTGACCATCATTGACGGTTCCACCCTTGCTACCTCGTTCGTGGCGCTCGCCGGCGGTGCGCAGGACATCGTGCTGAATCCTGCGACCGGCAAGGCCTACGTTCTATCCGACGGCACCATCAAGGTCATTGGGGCGGGCGGGACCGTCACAGGAACCATCGCTCCCAGTGGAAGTCCCATCCTCGCTCTGGCAGTTAACTCTGTGACCAACAAGGTCTACGCTTCAACGCTCGCCAACCCGGCCGCCACCCTGTTGGTGATTGACGGTGCAAGCGACACGGTCACTGCGACCATCGCATCCTCCACCAAGCTGGGAAACGTCGCCGTCAACACTGCCACCAACCGGATTTACGTGGCCGTGGACGGTCTGGCGGTCGACGGCGGGGTGAAGATCTTCGACGGTGCAACCCAGACCGAGACCACCACGATCAACACGACGTCACGCGTCAACAAAGTTGTGGTGAATTCGACGAACAACAAGATCTACGCACCTACTTACGGCGGCGGAACTACCGTTATCGACGGACGGGACAACAGCAGTTCGGTGGTCTACACGGGAAACCAGCCCGTTTCTGCTGCCGTCAACACCACCACTGACAGGGTCTATGTGGTCAGTTACGCACGGACCTCCGTCGGGGTCATTGACGCAGGCGTGGATCAGCCGGTCAAGAACGACTTCAACGGCGACCGCAAGGCTGATGTCCTGGCGCGGGACGCGGCCGGCGTGCTGTGGCTGTACCGGGGCAACGGTTCAGGCGGATGGCTGTCTCGCGTCCAGATGGGGCAAGGCTGGAATGTCATGAATGCCCTGGTTGCTCCCGGTGACTTCAACGGTGACGGCAACGCCGATGTCCTGGCCCGCGACGGTGGCGGGCTGCTGTGGCTTTACCCGGGCAATGGCTCGGGCGGTTTGACGGCACGCGTCCTTGTGGGCACCGGCTGGGCCGGTATGACTGCGATTGAGGGAGTCGGCGACTTCAACGGCGACGCGTTCGTTGACGTGGCGGCCCGGACCGCATCGGGAATCCTCAGGCTGTACCGCGGCAACGGCTCCGGCGGCTGGTTGTCACCGGTGCAGATCGGCAGCGGCTGGTCCGCCCTGACGGAGATCACCGGTGTAGGCGACTTCAACAGCGACGGAACCCCCGACGTCACTGCCCGGGATTCCGCCGGCGTTCTGTGGCTCTACCCCGGCAGCGGCGCAGGTGGCTGGTTGCCGCAGCGCGTCACCGGCATGGGATGGAACGGCCTGAACTCCTTGGTTGGACCGGAGGACTTCGACGGCGACGGGCATCCTGACATTCTTGCCCGCAATGCGACCGGCGAGCTCTGGCTCTACTCAGGGAGTGGGGGAGCTGCGTGGCCGACGGGAAGCCAAGTTGGTGCGGGCTGGAATGTGATGACGGCGATTCTGTAGGCCTTCTCCCTACACCCATGACCGGGCCAGTGACGAGCAAGAGGACGCTTTGAGCGGAGACGTGGGGCGCTGGGCGCTATGGCTACAGAACGCCCCTACTGGGCACGCTTTCCTCTGGACTCGTTTCTCGTTTCATCCGAGAAGGATCATCATCAACGAGTCGGGCATTGTTGAGAACAGCAGCCTTTAGCTGTTCCGCCTCGGCGGCTAGCCGTACTCTGACCGTTGCCATGTTGTGGAGTAACTCGGAACGCGCTACTTCAGAAGCCGATGGCCAACGTTTGGCCGTCTTAACCACAGTTGCAGTTGCGGTCACCACGGCGTTGAGTGCGGACGCATACGTCGCAGGATCCTTACTTCGTTGGAAAGACGCCACTCGAGCTTGCGTTTGGATCATCCACAATAGTGGAGGCCAAGAATCAAATTCAGTCTTGGCTGCATCCGAAGCGATTTCAAAGCCCCACCGTGTTACTGCCGCCTCCGTGTTAGCGAAAACTTGCCCCAGGTCTTGTTCGCTGCCAATCGTGTTGGCCCCCAGCTGCACGGCTGCTACTAGGTCGCTGATTGCCAGGAACTCGCGTTGCCGGGAAGCTTCATCACGTTGTTCTTGGAGTTGTCGCTCCAAGGCAGCGCGCTGCTCGGAAAGCTGGCGTTCCAAACCGGCCCGCTGCTCAGTTAAGACCTTTGCGGACTGTTTGCGTTGAAACCTATTCGTAAGAATGACAACACCCAATGCTACTAGCGCGCCTAGGACTGCTGCGACGGAAGCACCAACGAATCCGTTCAAGAGCGCGATCCAAGTCCCACACGTGATGGAGAAAAAATCGCCACATACCAAAAAATCCACGTTCCGGAGTCTAACGGTGGAGGAGCTGTTCTTGACTCTCCGCGCCGATTTCGAAGGCTTGGGCCGGGACCACGAGGGGTGAGATCTCGGCGGAAAGCGGGCTCGAAAGTGCCGAGATGTCGCCCCTCGGCGAATGCGGGCAGCTACTCCCGCAGCACCTCCGGCAGCTCATCCACGTACACGGTCTGCGGCGGCTCGTAGTAGATCACCAGCACCTTCTCGCCTACTGGAAAGACGCTCGTTTTGTCGAACGGGTGGGCGAAGAAGGCGCTGGTGCCGCCGTGGAAAGGGAGCATGACTTCGCCGAGGGTGCCCGGGGCGATGGTTCCGGTGACCCTGCCGATCTTGCCGGTGAGGGTGCGGTTGACCTCTTTATGCATCGGGCGCCTTCGCGGGCTTCACCGGCGGCGCAGCGGGAGCCGGACGCGTGGAGGCGGGGGCTTCCTTCCCCCGCAGCGCCGCAGCAAGCGACGGCAGGAAACTACCCACCTGGGAGAGGATCCCGCCCACCATGTTGTTGAGACCGTCACCGCCGTTGAGCACGGTGAGTTGCCCGATGCGGGAGAACGGCTCTGCCGCGGCAGACACAATGGCCGGCATGTTTTCCGCGATTTGCTGTGAGATGACAGCGTCCTGGTTGGATTCCAAAGCCTCGCCGCGTGCCTTGATGCCGTCTGCTTCAGCCAGCGCCTTGGCCTTCACCGCGGAGGCCGCCGCATTGCCACGTGCCGTCGTCGCCGCTGCCTCAGCCTCACCGGTCACCCTGGTAGCGCCGGCCATGGCGGCTGCAGCTCCCGCGTTGGCTTGGGCCTCGAGTTCCGCGCGTCGTGCATTGGCCTGCGCTTCCAGCTCCGTACGCTTGGCCAAGGCTTCTGCAGCGCTGATGTCCGCAGCCTTCTTTGCTTCGGCATCGGTTCGCTGGGCGTAGGCCCTGGCGTCGGCAGGCTTGCGGATGGTGGTCTGTAGTTTTTGTTCTTCCCGGTCGGCTTCGAGCTTGGCGACTTCAGTTTCCTGGACCACCACTTGCTGGCGGGCTGTGGCATCGGCCAACGGCCCGGCCTGGGCAGCGTTGGCGCGGGCCTGCTCGGCGTTCGCTTGCGCCATGGATTGCTTGATGGCCGAGAGGCTCTGCGCGTCGGCAATCAAGGCAGCGGCTTCGGCTTCCTTCTCAGCAGCTTCGCGGTTTCGTGTTGCCTCGGCGATGCGGGCCTCCATTTTGACCTGTGCGATGTGCGGCTTGGCCAGGTTCTGGATGTATCCCGTGGGATCCTGCAGGTCCTTGATCTGCAGCGAATCCACTACCAAGCCAAGCTTCTCCATTTCCACGCCGCTCGCGCTGCGGACCAATGACGCGAGCTTGTCTCGCTCGCGGATGATCTCCTCCACGGTCATGCTGCCGATGATCGAGCGAAGATGCCCCTCAAAGACGTTGTAAACCTGGCTCTCCATCTTGGGCTGCTGCCCCAGGAACCGCCGAGCCGCGTTGGCGATGAACGGAGGGGCGTCACCGATCTTGTAGATCACCACACCATCCACGATCACCTGGATCCCCTGAGAGGTGACGCAGGAAACCTTGAGCTCGGTTTCGTTCAGCGTCAAGGCGAGCGTCCTCACCGTCTGAAGTCCGGGGACCACCAAGGCGCCCTTGCCTGTGACGATCTTGAAGTCCATGCCGTCGGTATTCTCCAGCGTGCCTCGTGTGAGGCCGGAGATAATCAGGGCTTCGTTCGGTTCCGCGACCTTCCACATCGCCTTGGTGGCCAGCCACACGAAACCAATCACGAAAACGACGCCAAGAATTCCGGCGATCAGTGGAAAGAAGGCTGCGAGGTCGTCCATTGACCTGTCCCTTCAGACTGTGTGAACCGGCCACATTGGTTGACCCCCATAGGCCAAGTGGTTGCTCGTGTACACAGTCTTGTTCGGGCGGAGCAGGGAAGTCCAGCACAATTGTGCGTCACTTGTGCGGCGGCCGGGCGGCGCCCCGGCCGGCATGTTCGCCTTCCCCGGCCATCCGCCGTCGAACCTTACCCTGCACGGTTCGCGAGGGGTGAGGTCTCGGCGGAAACCAAGCTCCAATGTGCCGAGAGCTAACCCTTCGGCGAGACACAAGGGGCGCAGCACAAAGAAGGCTGGTGCAACCTGTTGGAGAGAATCCGAAGGGAGGTTGCACCAGCTGCTAGTACGACTTTCTGTTATTAGTT
Organism: Paenarthrobacter sp. NPDC056912; assembly: GCF_042786555.1. Lineage (NCBI taxonomy): Bacteria > Bacillati > Actinomycetota > Actinomycetes > Micrococcales > Micrococcaceae > Paenarthrobacter > Paenarthrobacter sp. NPDC056912. Next base: position 160,032 of record NZ_JBHUCD010000008.1, on the reverse strand, counting down.
GTGACACCTATCCATTGGCCGCTCCTAGTTCCCGGCTTCGATTATTTCCGGGCCTTTTTATCGTCTGTGTAGTACTGCGCGAACATCCAGCCGGCGGCCATCATCAGAATGCCCAGCACCATGTGTGCCCAGTTGACGGCTGTGTTCAGGGACAGGAAGTTTGCGGCGGAGTCCACGCCCACGCTCAGTCCGTAAATGCTGAGGAGAACGTAGAGGGCGCCGAAGCCCATGAGATAGTTGCGGGCACCATGCGCCGTGCGGGACATGGACCACCCGGCCACGCCGATGGCCAGCTGCAGGACGTTGAGCAGGACAGACACTTGGAAGACGCCGAAGAGCATCGCATGGGAATCCGGTCCGAGGAACCGCAACTCGGAGTACTGCGTGGTGATGCCGGGGATGAACCCGAGGACACCCACCAACGCGATCGCGGCACCCACGCCCAAGCCGACCACTTGGATGTCTTGCCTGCCGAAGTGGACGCCGTTGGCGTGTGAAGCTGAGGTGGTCATCAGTGTCCTCCATTCACCCCTTGAGAACACCTCCAATCTTACGGCCCGTTCCGGGAAAAAGCGCTGGAATTCGCGGCAGTTCAAGGGCAGCCTGCCGGGGGAGCGGTGCCCGACATGGCACGATAGATCACGATGAAACTGCGCGCTGATCAGACCGGAAACCGTGGACTCCCGATGCCCCTTTGGCTGCAGGGTGGTTTGGAAGCGGCGCAGGCAGCCTTCATTTCGGCCATCGTTGTCGTGCTGCCGCTGGTGGGGGTGTGGGCGACGGACGGTTTTCAGAACCGCAACGTCGACTTCCTTGCTCGTTTGGCAGGCCAGGCGTGGCTGTTGATTCACGGCGTTCCGCTGGACTTGGCGCAGGTCAACCTGGGAACGGCAGCCCAGCCAGGTTCGGGCCTTTTGTCCCTCATCCCGCTGGGCCTGACGCTCATTCCGTTCATGCTGGCGTGGCGGGCGGGCAGGCGGCTTGCCCGGGCGTCGTACACGGACCAGTTGTGGCAGGCGTTCCTGGGTGCCTTCGTTGTCTACGCAGCATTCGGCACAGCCACCGGATTCGTGTGCCGCACCCCGGAAGTAGTCATCAATCTTTGGTTGGCAATGACCATTCCGCTGATCTCCTTCGGCCTGGGAATGGTGGTGGGCGCCCGACGTGAAGCCGGCTCTTGGAGCCGCCTGATCGGCGTGGACGCCGTGGCTTGGCTCGCACGCACCAGCCAGCATTCGCGATGGGCCGGCTCCTACGTGGGCTCGGCGTTGAAGGCCGGTTTCGTCGCCACCATGGCAGCCGTCTGCCTGGCCGCACTGCTTTTGGCCGCGACCATTGTGATGCATTGGACGGACATCATCGCCGTCTACGAAGGTCTCCAAGCGGGCGCTTTGGGCGGCGGCGTCCTCACCATCGCGCAACTAGGCTTCCTGCCCAACCTGGTCATTTTCGCCTTGGCCTGGTCCTCCGGTGCGGGCTTCTCCCTAGGGGTCGGTTCCCACGTGGGTCCGCTGGGCACCGCCGTCGGACCCCTTCCTGCGGTCCCGATCTTCGGCGGGTTGCCCGCAGGACAGCTCGACGCCGGGGCCATGGCACTCGCGTTGCCGGTAGTGGCCGGCATCCTGGCGGGCTGGTGGTTCCTGCGCGAGGGCGAGAACCACTTTGACGAGTGGCTCTCCATCAAGATCAAGGCGCGCTGGTTCACGGCGACTGTATCCACCCTGTTCCTGGGCGTTTTCATTGGAGCCGTTGCCGGGCTGCTGAGTGGTGCCCTTGCCTGGATCGCGCGCGGTTCGGCCGGCATTGGACGGCTCACGGAAATCGGGCCACACCCGTTGTGGACGGCAGTCTGGCTGGCCGCGGAAGTGGGCATCGGCGTCGTGATCGGTTACGCAGTGGGACCCTGGCTGGAACGCCGCCAGAAGCTTCGCGAGGCCAACCTGGACGAAGCAGCGTACGACGACGAACACGCCTAGGCTGGCCTGGTCGGGTTTGCGGTGGGAGCCTCAGCCGTGCTTACCGCATGGGGGCAGGCATTGAGTTCTCGAACTCGGTGAGGCACTGTGTTTTGGCGGATTCAGTCAAGGCACCGCGGGAACAGTCCTGATAGGTGCTGACCTGCTTGAAGAAGAGCACCGATGACAGGATCAGCAGACACATCACTGCCGAAACCACCAGCCCTGAGATTGTCCCGAACAACACCAACTTCGGGTGCTTGAACTTCACAGTCCGCACCAGAACCACGATGCCCAGCACCAAACCGGCGAGCGTGAGTATGGCGCTCAACCACACGTAATTCACGTTCAGGGAGAACACGAAGAACGATCCCAACGCCGTCAAGAGGAACGCACGAAACAGAATTTGCGTCACGGCGAATGCGGACTTTTCGGCCTCGGAGCGGGGTTGCTGGCTCGGCCTTGGAGCGACGTCGGGATTCATGTTTTCCAGCCTACGCGAGCCGCCCATAAGCTAGTGCAATGCGCATTGTTGTCCTCGTCTCCGGTACCGGTTCCAATCTTCAGGCAGTCATGGACTCCGTGAAGTCGGGTGAACTGGATGTCGAGATCGCCGCCGTGGGTGCCGACCGCCCCGATACGTACGGCGTGGAACGCTCTGACGAAGCGGGCATTGAAACTTTCGTAGTGAACTTCAACTCCTTCGCAACCAGGGACGAGTGGGACGCTGCCTTGCGGGACAAGGTCTTGTCCTACAAGCCGGACGTGGTGGTTTCCTCCGGTTTCATGAGGATCGTGAGCGCCGACTTCATCGATGCTTTCGGCGGAAAGTACGTCAACACCCATCCCGCGCTGCTCCCGTCCTTCCCGGGCGCCCACGGAGTCCGCGATGCCATGGCCTATGGTGTGAAGGTCACTGGCTGTACGGTCCACTGGGCTGACGCCGGCGTGGACACGGGCCCCATCATCGCCCAGGAGGCCGTGGCTGTCCTCCCGGCTGACACCGAGGAAACCCTGCACGAACGCATCAAGGTAGTGGAGCGCCGCCTCCTGGTCCAGACCCTGGCAAACCTCGCAAAGTTGGCTCTCAAGCAACGGGGTCGGCCTCAAGAATGAACTGGGCACGGATCTGCTCTCTGATGCGTTCCATGGGTAGATCGTCACGGGACTGAACCAGACAGAAACCGGCCGCGGCGTATCCGCCGTTCGATCGACGCATTATGTCGCCCTCTCGGACCGTGAGGTCTACCGCTACTACACCGTCGATTCCTTCCAGCTCTCGACGGTCACTTATCGAACGCACCCGACCAGACCCTCGCGGCAACGCGACCCACCCGTACCCGGGAAAAATGGATGAGGAATGATCGGAGCTCCATCCTCGTTCCAGCGCGATGACGTCCGTCCAGAAGTCCCGGCCGCGCGTTGCCGAGACAGAGAGTGTGACGCCGTCTCCTCCGGGCCGACAGGCGATCTCGTTGCAGATGAGTCCGTAGCGATCCTGGAACACTTCGAGGTGAACGACTCCGGAACGGAGGCCAAGCGCCCTTACTGCCCGATTGCCCAAACTGATGATGTCGAGCGCTGTAGGGTTGGCCTCGTCGAGGACGAACGAACCAAAGAACGTCCCTGTCGTCCAGTTGAGGCACGGCTCGAAGTACTGGGATACGACTGGTCCGCACAATTGATGGTTGACGACGAGCGCGTCGAGATGGAACTCATGTTCGACGGCCACTCTATCCTGAACGAGCCAACCGCCCGGTGGTGGCACTGAGATGCTTTCGGCATAGGTTTGGAGCTGCTCGCCCCCGGAGATCCTTAAGACACCCGCATTCCCGGTGCCCATGGCGGGCTTGATGACCACATCGTGGCCACGGCGCGAGACCTCATCCACGAGCGCCGGCGCGGTCGTGACCCATGCGTTCCCCGCGACCGGAACCCCGGCCTCAGCGAACTTCCTCGCCATGATCGGCTTGGATGTGAAGTTCACACTCGTCTCAAACCCCGTTCCCTCGAGACCGTAGCAGGTTCGGAGAAAGCCGGCGGCCAGGACGCTTCGTTCGGACGGCGCGAGTACTCGGAGCCTCGGCGAAGATGAGATGACGGAGTCAGCGGCTCGACGCACTGCTTCCACGTCCCGGACGTCGGGGACGACCGAGATGGACTGGACACCAAGTCCGCGGTAGTCGGACTCGTACCAAGGCTCTGTGATGAGGTGAACTGCCGGATCAGGCCAGAGGAATCCGAGAGCATGTGCCTTGTTCGTACCGACCACGATCAAATCGTGGACAGACATCAGACCAGCACTTCTTCGGACACCAGCAAGGGAGCATGCTGTCCAGGAGCACTGGTCTCGGTCCAAATCCGAGAGGCCATGGCACCCTGGGAGCCGGTGTACTTACCGTCGTATGTCTGGGCAGGCCCGTGCATCTTCCAGAAGGCCAACTTGCCAATGAGCATTCCCGGATAGAGCCGAACAGGACGCTCGACCTTGATCTCGAGAGTCCAAGGGATGATCGCCCCGGCATGACCCAACGGGGCGGAATACTGTATCCAGACCCCGAGCAGCGAAGTGGACAGACGGGCGTGCAGCGTCGCGGCATAATTGTCGCTACCCATTCGCTCAGCCGTAGAGGCGAGGTAGATTCGACCGGGCAGGAACTCGTATCCATCTGCGGAAATGACTTCCTCAAGGATGCGCGGTTCTGACCTCGGGTCGAGGACTGTGTCGGCGTACGTCATCACTGTGTCGCCCAAGGTAAACCCGTAGCTGTTCGGCTCAAGCCGTTCCGGTAGGAACGGTTCGATTACCAGCCTGCCGAGGCTGCGCTCATGGTCTATTTGTCGCCCAGTGAGGATCATTGCATTTTCTCCAATACTTTGATGATGCTTCTCTCGAATTGTTTGATTGAGCCGACGTTCTCGATTTGAGCCTCGACGTCGATAGAGTGAATCTCTGCAGCAGATGCATCGGATGTGGAGACGTCCCCGCGCAGACGGAGCCTCGCGTGACGAACCTTGTCGGACGCAATAATTCTGACCATATGGAATCCGTGCCGTCGGAGGGCCACCGCGTCGATGTATGGATCGCGGAGGTCGTCGTTGATAACAACCTCTGCGGCGCTGGCGGCGACTTATCCAGGAAGTGATCAACGAGCGCGCGTGGGTTCAGTCGGCGAAGATGTCGGGCGATGTCCTCCATTAGGAGCTGGTCCTGGACTTCCAAAGAGAAGTCAACTCCAGCCGCCAGCCGGAACGCCTGCTGAAGCTCGTACAGCGGGGTCGCCAATTTTATTGACTCTACGCACTTCCCTTCGGCTCCATAAAAGGCCTGTACACACGAGACAAATGTCGACTTCCCCGCCCCCGAATGCCCGATTACAGCGATCCGGACCACGCCGCCTCCTCCCGCAGGTATTCATAGACGATTCCCACAATGTCCGTGTTTTCGATGTGGTGCTCCATGGATCGTTCATGTCTCCCGATGGTTGACACCGTGTAGGTGGCCCGGAGCCGAGGGTCGCCATCATTCGTCACGTGGGCACCTGAACGCAGTGGCGCGCCCCATGCGGACGAGGCCTCTGGAAGGTCCGCACGCGGGAGAACATCTGATCGGAACACCACGTACACCTCGTCACGGGGCGGATCGGCCGGAGAGACCGAGTTACCGTGGGCATCGGCGAAGGAGTGAACCGCCGGCACCCCTCTTTCGTCGACTGCTCCTAGCAGGATCCTCATGGCCGCTCCCAACGCGGTTCTTGCCTCGGCCTCATCGAGCCACCCGCCAGAGAGACCTCGGTGATTCGCCAGCAACAGTCCAGTCCCCGCCACGTGGTACCAGACATCGGACGCGTTAGGGTCCGCTTCGCCCGCCGCGTCCGACCGTGCGAAGCCGGCGTCCCTGAGCACCACGTTCGGCAGAAAGGTGTGTCGAATCGGGGCCATCCCATGATCGGCTGAGATGATCACGACATCCGGTGAGTTACGTTCAATAATGTGTGCCAGCCCGTCATCGAGCAATCGATAGGCACGTCTGATGACGTCCCATGCCACACTCTGGATGTCAGGATCCTGCGCGTCCAGGAGCCCGACTAGTTCGTGCCCGATGTCGTCTGCGACAGGTGCGTAGTAGACGGCGAGCTCGCCTAGGGGTGCATTCTCGAACGGACCCCACATCGTCCGGATGACAATCTCCGCAGCGTCAAGCAGGATGTCTTCCGCTTCACCGGTGCCCCCGTCCCCGATGCGTTTCCCGAAAACACCGGAGCGATAGAGCGCCCCCATTCCGTCCCCTAGGAAGGGGCCGAAATACCCTTCGGACGCCCGGGCCCGTTCCACGTCCGCGACCTGGCCCACGAATCGTGTTCGCCACATACCGGAGCGAACAACGACGAGCGTGCCGTCGGCGTGCCGATTCGTGCGGTACCACCGTCCCTGGCCTTCTTCGGTCCACACACTGCGCCATCGTCCATCGAGCGGAATCGACTCCTCGCCTTGGACGAGGAACAGCTGCCCGTCAGGGCGGCGGACTACGACGGCGTCTGGGCTGCCAGGGTCGGCGAACGGCAACTCTGAGCCAGTGCTTCCTTCGGGTATGGCGACCCATCCCTCGTCCGCCACGCGGGCGTTCAAGGCATCAGACGCCAATAATGTGGAATGCGGCACCGAACCATCGTTCGCGATGACCCATGGCGCGTGGACCGAAATCAGCGTGGATGGGAAGCCTTTCCTTTCCCAGACCGGCTTCACTCGGAGGAGGCCTTCAGTAAATCCCCGTATTGGGGACTTGCGCGTGGCCGGTTCCGGGCCGGGGACCCAGAAGCCCGCAATCCCATGTTCTGCGGGAGATTTGCCGGTAAGTAGAGTCGCCAGTCCGGTCGGCGTCTGACAGTTCGGACGTGGTGCTCCTGCACTGCCCCATCGACCGTTCTTCCGGAGGGCAGCCGTCGTGGGCAGAGAACCGTGCGCTACTAGCGCGTCGACGATCCACGCCGCCGCCCCGTCCCAGATGTGCCATAGCACTCTCATAGGCGAAGGCCTATCAAACGCACAGCCTCGCGGATTGTGTCGACCACGTGATCGGCCTCCGGCAAACATTGATCACCAGCCTGATCCGCGGCCTTGCCAGTTCGCACCTGGATGGATTCGAGGCCGGAATCTGCGGCCATCCGGATGTCACTCGACCGATCATCGCCAACGACAATAACTCGTCCAAATTCGTTCCGGCTACCTGCAGAAGCGATCGCGAGCTCAACGAAATCGACGCTCGGCTTGCCCAGAATCTGCGCCTGCACGCCGGTCGCGAACTCGAGGGCAGCGACGACGGCTCCTGTGTCGATGTGATCGCCGTCTGCTGCCCGGAAGTAGCGTCCCCGCTGCAACGCCAACAGATCTGCCCCATTTCTAATTGCGTCGAACGCCAGATCGAGTAGCTCGTAGTCGAGCACACCCCTGACATCACCGACGACCACGGCACCCGCAGATTCGCCGCGGACCAAAGCAGGCCGGACGACAGCTCCCAGTTCAGCACTGACCCCTTGGTTGACCAATAACACGGCGCGATCCAGGCCAGAGAGCCTCTTCGCGGCAGCAGCGACTGGCGTGAATACTTCGGCGATGTCGACGGAACCGAGCCCGTACGCTTCAAGTCGACGGGTGATGTCGACGGTGGGAGACGAATCTGTGTTTGTCATAAAACGGACCGTCGCAACCGACCTCATTGCAGCTACGGCCTCCTGCGCGCCGGGGATCAGCGAGCCCCGTTCGTAAAGTGTCCCGTCCAGATCACAGAGCACCAATGTTTCGTCAGACATATCGCTCCAAAAGTCGTCCGTCCGAGCTCACGGCATCCCGAAGAAAAGACAATTTCGAGTAGGTTCCCCGCTTCGACGAGAATCCTTTCTGATCGAGGAAGGATTCAAGCCAAAGCGCGACTTCTTCCATTTCGCTGACGATCTCTCCCTCGTCACGTCGCAATACCGACCTCGTCCGCAAGTACTCAAGTTCACACTGCATGAGTCGGTGTTCAGGTGCGTCTTCGATTGTGCACTCGTCAAAGAAGATCCCGTACACGTGACCTGTTCGGATGGATTCGAAATTGATGTCGTAGCGGACGCGCCGGAATGATGGCAGCGCTCGTGCGCTCAGACCCGTACTCTCGCGAATGTATGCCAAGAAATCCGGGATGTATTCGGTTTCACGAGACATTCGTTCGCCGCGCCGGAATGCGTCCTCTGCGAACCACTTCCTCTTCACTGTGTAGCCTCCGCCAACGAGCGGTATGAAGGAGATGTAACCCCGTTCTGACTCCGGCTCCTCGATGGCGTGCAAATGATTGCCATAGTCCCAGGTTTGAAATTCGTCCCGGTACTCCGGGACGAAACCCTGCAAGAAACCCGTACGGACCTCGTTATACAACTCGACAGTGGCCGTCCAGATGTCACCGCCGGAAAGGGTGTACTTGTGCTCGATCTCTTCGCCGCGGAAGTATCGCTCGTAATAGCACTGGTGGTTATTGAGGAAAAGTTGATGCTCGTTGTTCCTCCGTGCAATCGATTCAATCAGCGCTGGACTAACACCGCCATCCCAAGGGAACGGCGCGTCCGTTACTCGGATAAATATGGCGTCCTGGTCGGAGTACCGCAGGCGGGTGAACACATGCGCTTCTCCGTTCGATACGGGCATTACGATCGCTTGGGGTAGAAGTGGCCCTACGTATCCTCCCGCGGCTGAGAGATCTCGGAGTGCGCCTACCGGCAGCATCTGATCGAAGAGCTTGCCGAACGGTAGGCGAATGGTCCCAGCAGGCCCTATGACGGCGACCTCGGTCGACTCCGAAACACACCAGCGGACAAGGACCGTATTGGCGGGGGTGCCATCGATGAGAATCTCCGTATGTGCGGCCCGCGGTAGTTCGGACACGAGCACGCCCCATTGCAGGTCCTGCGGTCGCAGTCCGTCCACCATGCCTGGAGCACCAATAAGAAGCAGAGGGTTGGGTATCGTGGTCGTCACAGCGCGGTCACCGTCCCGTCTGCGATCAAGTGCTCGCCGACGCCGGCCGTCGTGGCTCCCACTACAGCGGGGACACCATGCTCTCGGAGGAGGATTCCTAGGTGTGACAGGCTGGATCCGCCGTCGAAGACGAACCCGGCGACGTCGGAGAGGAACACCGATAGGACTGCGAATGGTGACGTCGCTCTCACGATAGGTTGCCGTGTCGATGCCCGGATGACACGGGCGATTTCCTCAAGACCGGCATGTCCACTGAGGTCGGAGCTATGGTTGATGCTCACAGCCGGGCCCACTGAGAGTCGGGTCAGCACCTCATCGTAGCTGCGTAGGTCGACGAGGGGACCCCTTGCGGTACCGGGGGCAATCACGTTGAGTGCAACACTTAGTTCCGTTTGACCTGACCGTTGCTGCGAGTAGTCGGTGAAGAACAGTCCACCCGAAAGCTCGACCCATTCCAAAGCCGTAGAACCGTACTTCTCGGCCATCGCATCGCTGAAATCGCGGATCGCGGCTGCGTTCCTCTGGATTGCTACAGCGCTTGATTTAGGAACGCCTGCATCTGATTCAACAGTCCCGTCGTCGTAGAGGACCAGTGTGCTTGCAGCCGCGGTCCCACGGTTCAACGCGAGCAGGCCGTCCGTCGAGATCTCGACGACAACTTTCCCCGGAACTCTATGGGAGATGAATCCGGCGTCGCCGCGTACAAACTCGCGGATGACCGCTTGGGCGAAAGCGCCCTCCGGGCGACCGTGGAGCGCTTGAGTCAGCACATGTGCGAGTCGTTCCTCCGGCTCGATGATCTGCCGAATGGTAGCGCCAAGGTCAGCGACAAATTCCGGAGCGCCTGTGCCTAGGATCATGTCGAGAATGGATCCGGCTTCGATCGCCCGATCCAAGCCAGCTTGGTTGTAGCGAAGAACTGCTCCGTTGCCGGTTCGAAGTCCGTGGGACTTTGCAAGGGCGTGGGCCGGACCGCGTTTCGTCACATAGGACGCATAGATGGGTGCGACGTCGCCCAGCGAGAAGCCTGGGACGTCCTCGCCATATAACCGAGCAGCGTCGAAGACTGGCATGTCGCTCGACTTGTCCGCGTCGAGTGCTCGCGTTACGGGGCGCGCCTGAAGAAGCCACGTTCCTTCATCGTCCTCTGCCCATTCGAGATCAACTTCATGGGCGTGGACGTCACGTACTTGTCGTGCCAAGTCGACGACATTGGAGTGGTCACCGCCAAGGTCACCGCCGCAGATCTCGGCTGATGTCCCTGCGACGATTCCTGCCATGAGCGCGTCGCCAAGGCCATTGACAGCACTTATCCGGACTAGGTCACCCTCGTCTGCAGTGAACGCGACGCCGGCACGGCGCGGTTTGACCATAACCTGAATGAAAAGGGCAAGTTCCGATCGTGCTTCGAAGTCGTGCTCCCGTACACGAGCTGCGACCGCAGGCGCTGAATACCACGAGCGCCAGACTGTTTCGACAGCGGCGAGGACCTCGTCATCACTGGACAGATCGAGTATTGACGCGAACACTCCGGCTCCGCTGACAGCAGTGCCGTCCTCACGAAGCGAGGATGAGCGAACCGCGAAACGGACCGGCTTCCCCGACTGACGCAGTTCTCGGAGTGCGGTCAGGATCAAGTCCCGTGAGTCGGACGTCAAATGGAACTGCGAAGCAGCTCGCTCGAGTCGAGCCACGCCGTCGAGGAAGTAGGAGCCAACTGTAGCGCGGATGTCCTCCATCGCTGTCTCGATCTCGTCCCGCAGGCTCTGTTCAATCGACCGCTCCAGAAAGGAGAGCGGTACAGAAAATGCTGGAGGGACCGGGAACTGCCGCGACAGAACCGATAGTGTCGCGAACTTCCCGCCGACATCCTCCGGGTCGACATCAGCGCCGAGACGAGGAAGAGAATTTCGGCTCTCGTGTTTATGCACGTCGAGGTGGATGTCGCTGCTGCGTGGCCCCTTCGCATCTTGATATTTTCCGTCGTACAAGTCGATCTCCCCCTCTGTACACCACCACATCATTTGGCCGATGGACATACCGGGATACACCCGAACTCGCTGGGCAGTGTAAAGCTGCAGAGTCCACTGCCCGACGAACCCGATATCGCCCAGCGAGGCCGAAAGGTTGATGAAAACCCCGAGGCGCGCTACGGAGGAGCGCGCGGCGAAGGTTGGAGCATAGACGTGCCCTCCGAGCCGTTCGCGAGTGTGCGCGAGATAGAGCCGCCCAGGTTCGAGTACAAATCCCTCCTCGCCGATTGTGAACTCATGGAACCTACTGGCCACCCTCGGGTCGAGGACATCGCTGTCGTAGACGCGCAAGGTAGATCCGAGAGTGAAGTTATAGCTATTCGGGTTCACATTCGCTGGAGAGAACGGTGCTATCACGATGTCGCCCTCTGCGACTGCAGTAGCAATCTGGGGTCCGGTCAGGATCATTGATTTCCCTTACAAATAGGCTTTTACAAACAATCGTTAATAAGCTTCGGATCATGAGCATCGCATCGAGGAGTGGGTTCGGATTCGCGTTCCTCACTCGTTCGGCTGTGAAATCAGCGTGGAGCGAGCGGTCGAACGCCAACCCGTCGTACCCGACGGTCGTGTCGATCACACGAGCTCCCGGTCGCACAGCTGCGTCATCCTGCTCACAAGCTGGTCCTCGTCCTTAGCGAACACGAGCGTGCCCCCAATGGTGTCCATTGAGTCCTGAGCCGTTCCTGCGTCTCGATCCTTCTTCCAGTACCTGGATGTCCATGCCGGGAGGTCTTCCATGGGTGGAGGAGTTGACCGTGTCCACAGGACGAAACCTACACACGCGGACCGGGAGATCTCGGATTTGGCGCCAACCAAACCGGCGGCAAGGAGATACCCTTCTCGCGACAGATCTGCACTGAATGCTTCCTGTACGGCGGCCTTGATCATTCCCCCGCCCAGTCGGCAGGCCACTTCGCCGGCCACGAAGCCCATCGCAGGGTGTCGGTAGACCTCGAAGTGAAGGATCGTTACTCCGCTGTTGGGCGGAAGTGCCGCAACCAGCCGTTCGGTCATTGCCCGAAGTTCGTCATAGCTGCTACTGCCGAGGTCAATCATCACGGAGGCCACGTCGTGTTCAGCAAAAGTATGCGGCGGGTGAAGATAACGCGAAGGAGAGAACAGCCGGATGGTGCGGTCGTCCAGCAGCACATCTATGTGGAAGACCTCACCCGGAGTGTACTGTTCGGCCATCAGGCGTCCCGAAGCAACGTCGTCCAGGAATGACGGTTGAGAGGCGGCATGGCCACGAATCTCTTCGACGGATTGTAAGCGGATGATCCCGCGCGAGGCTGAGGATGCCCGCGGCTTGACAATGACGTCGCCGAATCGCTCGATCGCTCCGAGGAGGTCGGTCAGGGAGTCGATAGCCTGCCACCTCACTGCTTGGATTTGGGCGCGTTCGAAAAGCGCCTTCATGGCGACCTTGTCCCTGAATTCACGAGCGAGCCAAGCAGGGGTACCAGGAAGGGCGAGAAGCGTCCGCACCGCGGCCGCACGGACTACATCATCTTCCGCGTTGCTCGCAATCAACGAAGGTTGGAAGGACTCGGCTGCGGCTACAATCGACGCAGTTGAGCCCGCGCCGAAGTAGTCGTCGAGCGTCACCCAGACAGCCGGCGAATCCTCATCGGGCGGCAGCCGACGCGAATCGATTCCTGTCACGATCATCACCTCCGTGTCGGGCGATGCTGCGAGAATCCACTCGTCGATAGGTGAGGTCGAAGATGGTTGCTGAAGCACCATAATTCGATTCATCGTTCAATAACTTCCTTTCTTGTAAGTGCGGGCGGCCGAGCGAATGCTCCAACTGGTTTGTCCTGTTGGGCCGCCGATCCCTCGTCCAGGACTGGTGCACGAAGCACTATGTGCCTGATCACAAATCCAACAACCAAGAACGCCACCCCGAGGACAGCCCAGGGCCAGGGACTGCCAGCGGCCACGATCATCGAGAACATCATGGGCGAAAGCATTGCGCCGAGGTCCTGACCGGCGTTGAAGACGCCTTGGTACTCGCCTATCCGAGATTCCGGTGACATCTCAAAGCTGAATGTCCAGCCCGCACTCGCCTGGAGGAGTTCGGCAACAACGTGGACGACGGCGAAGAAGAGCAGAAGGATGATGGTTACCACCCCACTCGAGAAGCTGCTGGCCGCCAGTATCACGCAGGACGCTGCGAGCACGAGGCCGGCCCCACGGGCGGCGCGCGTCGCGGACTCAATGTCCTTGACTAGTCGAGTGGCCGGTACCTGGAATAGGACCACGCCTAGTGTGTTAATAACGATAATCACGGCCACTATCCACAGTGGAGCATCAGTCTGACGATCTACCCACAGAGGTATCGCGATATTGATAATCCCGGAATGGAGTAATAGGACGGCATTGAGGGCGGTGACTGCCAGGAATGGGATGTTCCCGAAAGCAGCAGCCTCGCTGCCCTCGCGGCCCGTCGACCGGCTTACATCGGCGTCCGAGTGAACGTTTCGGGCGTGGCTCTCTGTCCTGCACGACCAGATGAAAGCGCCCGAAATCAGGAAGGTCGTGGCTATGACGAGCATCGCGACCGTATAGGGCGCAGTGCTTTCGCTAGTCAGGACGAGCGCGCCTACTCCTGCACCAACTGCCGCAGCCGCATTGGTTAGTGCACGGATGCGTGCGCGGTATTCAACACGGCCGGCTCTTTCGACGAGCAAAGCGATAAACTTCCCGCGGACCGCTGCGGCACCGCGCTGGGCGGCGGTTACGCTACAGAGCAATATCGCGAAGCCAATGACACCCGGAATTAGGGCGTACATCGCCGTGCCGCACGCCTGGGTCAGCATTAGCACAACGTAGAGACCTCGTACCGGCACGCGATCAGAGAGCTTGCCGAGCCACGCCCCCATACCAAGCCCAACGACAGCCGCCACTGTACTCACGATCCCGAAGGTAAGTAAGGGCACACCAGCGACCCGAGTGAAGAACAGCACAGCTATTGTCGCAGCGGCTCCCTGCCCAAGGGATACGACAAACATTGCTACCGCGAACATACGCTTGGACGCATTGACAGCTGTCCCTAACCGAACAGAACCAATGCTCGGAGAAAAGGTCGGCACCAAATCAACAGGACGATTCTGCTTATTCTTCATTTTGAGATACTAAATGATTAATTTTCTAAATTTCAAATCTTTGTAGGATTCGCCTTGAAACGGATTTGACGTAATCGTGACGCGAATTCCCGATTAAATTTGGTTCGTTACCAAATAGATATGCAAGACGACGAATGAAGAACCGTAGGATCTGCCCGTTTTCCCGGGCGGTTTCTAGCGGTTAAACAGGACCATTCTGATCATCTTATTGGGGGCGCAGAAGTCGAATCTTGGCGGGGTCTGCCATTGAGTTCGGGGGCGACGTAATCGAGGTCTGCTTGGCTGTAGGTGCTCAGGTCTGTGTTGGTGTTGTAGTTCGAGCGGAGTTGCCATGGTGAGCGGGGAGCGCAGAAGTAGATATCGATATCGGCTGCGACCAGCACTTCCGTGTGCCTGCGCATCTCGGCGCCCTTCCCGGGTCAGCGAGAGCCTCCGCGACCAGGTCTCCCTCCCAGTTCCCTGGCCGCCCGGTCTTAGACCTCGGCGGGTGGCGATCATGACCTTGTCCGGGATTCTGCCGCGGCGTTCGTCCGGGCGGCGTTGGTCTTTGGGCAGGGCCGGCTGGCACGCAGGTTCTTGACCAGTTCCCCGTTCAGTCCACCCCGCTCAAGGTTTGGTTGCTGCTGAGCTTAGCGCTCTTGTGCCGGGCCGCCTTGGCCCTGAGCGCGTGTATGGGCGGTCGTCGCCCGGTAGCGCTAGACCTCATCAGCATTCCGCCGAAGTTCCCGTGGGATCGTCGACGGCGACCGGCCTAAACGTCTGGCGATCTCCCGCACGGATTCCATGCCGCTGAGCAAAGAGATCTGTTTTCGTTCATCAAAGGACAGGGAACGGCCGGTCAGGGTCCTGCCCATGCGGGGCCAGCCCCCTCCCGAGGACTTCAACTTACGTCGGACCGTTGTAACGGACACCCTACGGACGCGCCAGCGTCGTCGAATCGGGCACCGTCGGCAACTTGCTGCCAGGACGACTGAACAACGTCAGCGACCAAACGACTCGAGAACTTCACCATGTTAATTGACACCCTTCAATAATCATGTTTTTCGATCGCCGCATGACTCCGAGGCCTCGTAAACGCGCGCAACTGCGGCTCTGTTGGCTTATTCGAGAATTGTCTGCTTGGTCTCCGGGGCAAAGAAAGCCATCCACAGCACGGACAGCAGCACCAGGCCACCTGCCATGGCGAACGACTGCGCCAGCCCGAACTCCGGCCAGAAGAACGACGCGAACACCAGCGGACCGAAGCCTGCGCCGATGCGGGAGAACGTGGAAGCCCAGCCAAAGCCCGAGCCTCGAAGTTCGGTGGGATACAGCTCGGACACATAGGCATAGAGGACCGGGATGGCCACCTGGACCACGAATCCGAAGACCAGCAGCCAGAACACGGCAGCGGAGGGAACATCCACCACGAAAGCCACGATCACCAGCGTCAGTGCGGACAGTGGACCGGTGACGGCAAGGATCCACTTGCGGCCCACCCGTTCCACCAGCAGGGCGGCGACCACGACGCCCAAGAGTCCGACGGCGGCCATGCTCGCCGTCGTGACGAACGCCTTGTACTCCTCGAAGCCGGCGCCAATGAGAATCCGCGGCATCCACGTCAAGGACAAGTAGTAGACCAGCAGGATGCTGAAGAACAGGGCCCAGGCCGCCGTGGTGATCTTCCAATTGAAGGTCCAGACGTTCCGCAACTGCGTCCATGCACTACCCGCGGAGAGCCGGGGCGCGGCCTGCGGTTCCGGCAGGCTGTACGCCCGTGGGGAAGCGCCGGTGGCTTCCACCAAACTGTCAATGACGGCGGCAGCCTCAGCGCGCCGTCCCTTGCGGATCAAGAACATGGGGGACTCGGGGACGCTGCGCCGAACCCAGAAAACGAGCAACGCGGGAAGCACCATGACCAGCATCGTGAGGCGCCAGTCGCCGAAGGCCGCCACAAGACCGGCCGAGATGAAGCCGCACAGGGCAGCGCCGATCGGCCACCATCCGTCCATGGCCGTGAGGACCTTGCCCCTTTGCTTGCGCGGCGTGAACTCACCCACCAGCGCGTAGTCGACGGGAATGCAGCCGCCCAAGCCGAAGCCGGCCATGAAACGGAAGATGCAGAACCACACGATGTCCGGGGCGAAGGCGCCGAGAACCGTGAAGATGCTGAAGATCAGGAGGGTGGCTGTGAACGCCTTCTTGCGCCCGATGGTGTCGGCGATGGTGCCCCACGTAAACGCGCCCACGGCCATGCCGATCAGGTTGGCCGTACCGATCCACGCAGCGTCGGCGGGCTGCAGGGACCAGTGCTTGGACAGGAGCGGAATCAGGATGCCATTGAGGGTGACATCCCAGGCGTCGAACATGAACCCCAGGCCGCCGATCACGAAGATTCTGCCTTGGACCTTCCACCGCCACGGCAGTTCCTGCACAACTTGCTCGCCGCTGGGCACGGCTGTGTATGTATTCATTTGCCCTCCTGCATGCAACTTTATGCGCTGGGCACGGCACCGCTGTCCGGGTTACTTCTGGTTTTCGATGGCCCTTCGCAGGAAACCGCCGGCTTCTTCCAGGGCGCTCTTGGCCTGACCAGCCTCGATGCCCGTCAAGAGCACCAAAATGGCCGCCTTGACGGACCCGCCAACTGAGTCCAAAGCCGCCACTGCTACGTGCGCGTCCACGCCGGTTGCGTGCTGGACGGTCCGCTGCGAGCGGGCAAGCAGCTTCTCGTTCGTGGCGCGAAGGTCAACCATCAGGTTCCCGTAGGTCTTGCCGAGCTTCACCATCACCAGCGTGCTGATCATGTTGAGGACAAGTTTCTGGGCGGTGCCCGAATTCAGCCGCGTGGAGCCCGCGATGAACTCCGGCCCCACCGCAACCTCAATGGCGACGTCCGCTAAATGGCTCACCGCCGAGCCCTTGTTGCACGCCAGCGACGCCGTGAAGGCACCCCGCTTGCGGGCCTCTTCCAGCGCGCCGATCACGTACGGCGTACGGCCCGAGGCCGTAATACCCACAACCGCGTCCGCTTCGGTCACATTGATGTCGTGCAGATCGCGTGCGCCCGCGGTTGCGTTGTCCTCCGCATATTCCACCGGTTTCTGGATAGCCTGGACACCGCCGGCGATAAGTCCGACGACGAGTCCCGGTGGGGTGCCAAACGTCGGCGGGCACTCGCTAGCGTCGAGAACACCCAGCCGCCCGGCCGTTCCGGCTCCCACGTACAGTAGGCGACCACCGCGCTGGAGCCGCTCCGCAACGGCGTCGACGGTTTGCACGATCGCCGCGCTGGCGGCGTCGACGGCGGCATGTACCCCGGCAGTGTGGGCACTCATGGCCGCGACGAGTTCGTCAGTGCCCAGGATGTCCAACTCGCTGAGACCGTCAGTGGCAGCCTCAGTCTGTAAGCCGGCAAGTTCCGTGCGCAGGCCCGCGAGCTTGTCCGCGTCAGTGGGGCCGGTTTGTTCCGTCACGGTGGATGTACCTTTCCTGGAGGAGCCCGCGGCGCGTCGCAGCGAGGGCAGCGCCGTCCAAGCCATCGCCGAGCGGGGCCACCACCTCAATCCCAGCCGAAGCAAAGGACTTGCGCAAGAGTCCCGCGAAGAACCCGGAACTGACCACTCCGCCGAGGAGCGCCACGCGTGGCGCCGAACCGGAATCGCCACCTGCAGCCAGCTGAACGGTGTGGGTCAGGATGCGGCACGCCTCACTGATGATGCCATTCGCGACGGCGTCACCCGCCTCCGCTGCGCTGAGCACCGACGGCGCGAACCGGGCCATCGCCCTGTAGGGATTTTCCGACTCCGCGAGCCAACCCGGAAGCCTTTCCGGCGACTCGACCAAAGCGGCAGCCGCAGCTGACAACGACGTTGCCGGGCCGCCGTCGTACGCTTCAAGAACAGCCTGAAGGCCTTGCTGACCGATCCACCGTCCGCTGCCGCGATCGCCAAGGTAGGGACCCCAGCCATCGGCCCGGTGGAGGACACCAGCGTCGTCGAAACGGAAGGCCACGGCGCCTGTGCCAACAATCAGGGTGGTGCCAGGTGCGCCTTGCAGTGCTCCGAGTTGGGCGGCCGTGGCATCGGAGAGCACCGCTGCCGGGACGCTGAAGCGTTGGGCAAGCATCACAGCGAGCTCCCGTGACTTTTCCGCAGAGGCTTCGACGCCGGCCACGGCAGCGCCGATTCCTGTGAGCGAGTCGAGGGGGAGCCCGGGCGGCAACTGACTGACGGTCTCGAGCAGGAGGTCGAACGCGAGAGCGGGTCCGTTGTCCACGTGAACCCCGGGGAAGCCGTGCTGGTCGGCGGCGCCCAGCAACTCGGAACCCCTGCGCAATTCCACGCGGCAGCGGCTCTTCCCTACATCGGCAATAAGAACGACATCGTTGCGGGCTTCCATGGCTCAACCCTATGTTGCGTGCGTGTCGTTGTGGGGCCCGCTTTGCGTGCCATTGTTTGGATATCGGGCGCAAACCGGGCCTCACAACGGTTTGTGGAGGAGGGGTCGCCCCGGCGCTAAGGGGCGAATCTGTGGATAACCGAATGTTGAATATCGTTTTTCGGGAGCATGGTTGAATGCGGAACCCGACACCTTTGCCAGCCTCCCTCGATCCTCGTGGCTTCCTCGTGGAAAACGCCTACGCCGCGGGAGTCCCGCGATGGCGCCTTCAGACTGGCGACCTCATCACGCCCAGCAGGGGCATACGAGTGCCAAGAACCGGCGAGCCTGACCTCGAGTTGCTAGGCCGGTTGCACTCCTCCGTGACGCCACGCTGCGCCGTGAGCCATGTGACCGCTGCGCTTCTGTGGTCCATTCCGCTGCCCCTTTATCTGGAAGAGGAAGGCCGCAATGGCCTGATCCACGTCACTCGACGCCAGGAGATAGGCCGCGTAAAACGTCGGGGAGTGGTTGGGCATCGGGCTCCGCTCCTGGCCAGGGATGTCCGGGTCTTCAAGGGCATCAACCTGACATCTCCGGAGTGGACGTGGGTGGATCTCTCACGACATATGGGGCGGGCTTCCCTCGTAGCCTCCGGCGACTACTTGTTGGCGCGGGAGAATCCGCTCGCTTCCATCGATGCCATCCAGGAAGTCATTGATCGACGCCCCAAGGTTAAGGGAATTCGGATGGCACGAGAGGTCTTGCCGCTGTTGCGCTCAGGTGTGGACTCCCCGCAAGAGTCCCGCTTGCGTGTGAAGATTGACGACGCCGGCCTGCCCGAGCCGGCGGTTACCCAACCGATCTTCAACGAGCGTGGAATCTACATATCCACGCCCGACCTGCAGTACAAGGAGTACAAGATCGCTCTCGAATATGAGGGTGACCATCATCGGAGTGACCCGGTGCAATGGGGTAAGGGACATTGAGCGTGATGATCGGCTCCGAGCCATGGGGTGGATCGTGCTGAAGTTCTCACAGGTCCAGATGAATGCTGGCTGGGCACATTCCGAGCGGAAGATCAGGGATGCCCTGAGTTCGCGTGGGTGGCTGCGACCGCCGTCGTGATTTGTGGGGCCCGGTGTGCGTCCCAAATCGGAACGATGGCGCGCATAGTGCGCCCTGCAACGGGGTGCCGAATTTGTGGGGTCTGGTGTGCGTCCCAAGTCGGAACGATGGCGCGCAGAGTGGGCCCCGCAATCCACGAGCGAGGACGCAAAACCGGCTCGGCAACGAAACACGATAAACTCTCCGTATCCCCACCACCCGCGACATTTACGCGAACTAAGACGGAGACTTTTGTGAGCTTGACGCAGCTTGACCGTGTTCCCATCCGCCGTGCACTGATCTCGGTTTACGACAAGACGGGACTGGAGGAGCTCGCGAAGGGCCTGCACGCAGCAGGCGTCGCCATTGTTTCCACCGGCTCCACCGCCAAGAAGATCGCCGCCGCAGGCATCCCGGTCAAGGAAGTCGAAGAAGTCACCGGCTCCCCGGAAATGCTGGACGGCCGCGTCAAGACCCTGCACCCCCGCGTGCACGGCGGCATCCTGGCCGACCGTCGCGTCCAGGCCCACATGGACACCCTTGCCGGCATGGAGATCGAAACGTTCGACCTCGTGGTGGTGAATCTGTACCCGTTTGTTGAGACCGTGAAGTCCGGCGCAGCGCAGGATGACGTCGTTGAGCAGATCGACATCGGAGGCCCCGCCATGGTGCGTTCGGCCGCGAAGAACCACGCCGCCGTCGCCATCGTCACGGACCCGCACTTCTACGGCGCAGTTGTGGACGCCGCAGCCCACGGCGGCTTCGACCTGAACACCCGTCGCCGCCTGGCCGCCAAGGCCTTCGCTCACACGGCCAGCTACGACAATGCCGTTGCCACCTGGACTGCAACCCAGTTCCTGGACGAAGACGGCGACGGCGTCATCGACTGGCCCGCGTACGCAGGTCTCGCCCTGGAGCGCTCCGAGGTCCTCCGCTACGGCGAAAACCCGCACCAGCAGGCCGCGCTCTACGTCGACAAGGCCGCTCCGGCGGGCATCGCCCAGGCCGACCAGCTGCACGGCAAGGCTATGAGCTACAACAACTTCGTCGACGCCGATGCCGCCCTCCGCGCAGCGTTCGACTTCGCTGAGCCCGCAGTCGCGATCATCAAGCACGCCAACCCGTGCGGTGTGGCTGTCGGTTCCGCCGACGCTGCCGACCCGATCGCCGACGCCCACGCCAAGGCCCACGCCTGCGACCCCGTCTCCGCTTTCGGCGGCGTCATTGCCGCGAACCGCACGGTCACCGCCGGAATGGCACAGACCGTTGCGGGCATCTTCACCGAAGTTGTCATCGCACCGGACTTCGAGCCGGAAGCCGTGGAGATCCTCTCCAAGAAGAAGAACATCCGCCTGCTCGCCCTGCCCGAGGGCTACGGCCGCTACCCGGCTGAAATGCGCCAGGTTTCCGGTGGCGTGCTGGTCCAGATGTCCGACAAGGTGGACGCCGACGGCGACAACCCCGCCAACTGGACCCTCGCAGCCGGCGAAGCCGCCGATGACGCAACCCTCGCGGACCTCGCCTTCGCCTGGACCGCCTGCCGCGCAGCCAAGTCGAACGCCATCCTGATCGCCAACCACGGTGCCGCAGTGGGCATCGGCATGGGCCAGGTCAACCGCCTGGACTCCTGCCGCCTTGCCGTCGAGCGCGCCAACACTTTGGGCGTGACGGTGGAGTCCGACGTCGAAGGTGCTGGCGGCGCGTCCAACGCCGACGCGAGCGACGCCCCTGAGCGCGCACGCGGTGCCGTTGCAGCCTCGGATGCGTTCTTCCCGTTCGCTGACGGCCTGCAGATCCTGATCGACGCCGGTGTCCGCGCCGTGGTCCAGCCTGGCGGCTCGGTCCGCGACGAGGAAGTCATCGCCGCAGCCAACGCTGCCGGCATCACGATGTACTTCACCGGCGCACGCCACTTCTTCCACTAGAAGATCTCCCTGCACCACAACGCAACGGCGGCCGCCCCCGGAAGGGGACGGCCGCCGTCGTATTTAACAGGGACTTGCTAATTCGGTTACGAAGCCGCCGCGGTGTTGTAGGTGGATTGGATCACGGTGCCCCAGTAAGGCCCGTACATGGTGGAGGAGTTGCTGCCGTAGCCGTAGCTGTTCACGGAGTTTTGGTAGCCGCTGGAGCTGTTGCCGATGAACCACGGACCGCCCGAGGAACCACCGGTCATGTTGCAGGGGATGCCCTGGCTGTTGAACTGCGGGTTGTAGGGATCGTTGGTGGCCGTGCCGGAGCAGCTCTTGAGCGATTCACCGTTGAACGGAGCAGCTGCCGGGTACCCGAAGGACTTGTAGCTCAGGCCGCGTGCAGCGTTGAACTGAACGCCGGAGGAGCCTACGACGTCGGCGAGCTTCTGGCCGTTGAGCGTGTTCACAACGGCGAAGGCGGTGTCGTACTGCATGTTGCCGTTGGAGGCCCACTGGGTGGGGGAGTACAGCGCCTTTGCCGTCCACTTCCCGTAGGGTGCTGCGCCGTTGAGGTAGGCCGGCACGAAGACGAAGTTCGTCGCGTAGGCGCCGGGACCCTCGTTGACGCAGTGGCCGGCGGTGGAGACCGTGCTCTTGTTGGCCGCAGTCACGGAGTTGCCGGAGCAGACGTAGTTGGAGCCACCCAGGGTGAAGAAGATCTTGCCGATGTGCTTGACCGGCGTCTCGCTCTGGTTGACCTTGAGGTTGATGGCCTTGGAATCCGGGGCGGCCTGCTGGCCCGCGATGCTGCTCACGGCGCCCGGGGCTTCAGTGACCGGGGCTTTGCCGAGGTTGAGGAGCTTGCCGCGGTCCAGTGCCTTGCTGGCGAGGACATCGCCGGACGTGGCGTTCTTCATGCGTTCCGGCGTCCAGTAGTCTGCAGCTCCGCTATCGCTTGCTACATGGCTGCTGACTGCAGCGCCGCTGGAGTCCGCGTCCTTGACGGGGGCCGCATTGGCGCTGGTGGTTCCGACCAGCGCCAGGATTGCGGCAGCGGACAGACTCAGCAGGCTTGTGGCCAGGGTCTTGGTTTTTGTCACGTTGTTCCTACCTATCGAGGGAGTGAGGCGGCCAGTGATGGCGACCGCCGACTGACGGAATTGAAGGTATCCAACGTATGACAAGTTTGTAAAGAGATGTTTCGTAGTTTGTGATATTTTGCTGTCACTTCTTGTCGAGCGGTTCAGGACCCAAGCGCACGACGTCGGCAGGCAACAGCGGTGGTCAGGTCGCCGTCGGGCGTTGCTTCCTGTGGCGAGCGGTAACGGAACACGTGATCCCGGACACGAAGGGCCGCCAAAACGGTCTACTCGGGTAAGTTAGAGATGTTGAAATCTGCAGACTTTCAGGGAGAACCCCGCCAATGGCCAAGATTATCTATACCCACACAGACGAAGCGCCGATGCTGGCAACTTACTCATTCCTGCCGATTGTGGAAGCGTATGCCTCGACCGCAGGTGTGGAGGTGGAGACCCGCGACATTTCGCTGGCCGGCCGCATCATCGCCGTATTTGGCGATTTCCTGACCGAAGAGCAGCGCACAGGCAACGCCCTGGCTGAACTTGGTGAACTGGCAAAGCAGCCGGAAGCCAACATCATCAAGCTGCCCAACATCAGCGCCTCCGTGCCGCAGCTCAAGGCTGCCATCGCCGAGCTCCAGGCCCAGGGCTTCGCCCTCCCGGACTACCCGGACAACCCCTCCTCGGACACCGAGACGGATATCCGCTCGCGCTACGACAAGATCAAGGGTTCCGCAGTGAACCCGGTGCTGCGTGAAGGCAACTCTGACCGCCGCGCACCCCTGTCGGTAAAGAACTACGCCCGCCAGAACCCGCACTCCATGGGTGCCTGGACCGCCGAGTCCAAGACCAACGTTGCCACCATGGGCGAGAACGACTTCCGCTCGAACGAGAAGTCCGTTGTCCTCAAGGCCGACGATTCGCTGAGCATCCAGCTGGTCCGTGAAGACGGCACCGTCAAGGTCCTGAAGAAGGACTTCCCCGTCCTGGCCGACGAAGTCGTGGACGCTACCGTCCTGCGCGCCGACGCCTTGGATGAGTTCCTCGCAGCACAGGTTGTCCGCGCCAAGGAAGAGGGCATCCTCTTCTCCGCACACCTGAAGGCCACCATGATGAAGGTCTCGGACCCGATCATCTTCGGCCACGTCGTCAAGGCTTACTTCTCTGAGCTCTTCGACACCTACGGCAAGCAGCTGGCAGCCGCGGGCATCAGCCCCAACAACGGTCTCGCTGCGATCCTCAACGGCCTTGAAGACCTGCCGGAGGACGTCCGCGAAGGCGTCAAGGCAGCCATCACCAAGGGCCTTGAAGACGGCCCGGCGCTGGCCATGGTGGACTCGGACAAGGGCATCACCAGCTTGCACGTACCGTCGGACATCATCGTTGACGCCTCCATGCCGGCCATGATCCGTTCCTCCGGCCACATGTGGGGCCCGGACGGCAAGGAAGCTGACACCCTCGCAGTCATCCCGGACAGCTCCTACGCCGGTGTGTACCAGACCGTGCTGGACGACTGCCGCGCACACGGCGCGTTCGATCCCACCACCATGGGCACCGTTCCCAACGTAGGCCTCATGGCGCAGGCGGCCGAAGAATACGGCAGCCACGACAAGACCTTCGAAATCCAGGCAGCCGGCACCATCCAGCTCGTGGACAGCAAGGGCAACGTCCTGACCGAACACCAGGTCCAGCCGGGCGACATCTGGCGCGCATGCCAGACCAAGGATGTCCCGATCCGCGACTGGGTCAAGCTGGCCGTCACCCGTGCCCGCGCTTCGCAGACTCCGGCCGTTTTCTGGCTGGACAAGGGCCGCGCGCACGACGCCAACCTGATCGCCAAGGTCAACGAGTACCTCACGGAGCACGACACCGAGGGCCTGCAGATCGAGATCCTCTCCCCGGTTGAGGCCACGGCCTTCACCTTGGAGCGCATCCGCAAGGGCGAGGACACCATCTCCGTCACGGGCAACGTCCTCCGCGACTACCTCACGGACCTGTTCCCGATCCTGGAACTCGGTACCAGCGCCAAGATGCTCTCGGTGGTTCCGCTGATCAACGGCGGTGGCCTTTTCGAGACCGGCGCCGGTGGTTCCGCTCCCAAGCACGTCCAGCAGCTCGTGAAGGAAAACCACCTTCGCTGGGACAGCCTCGGTGAGTTCCTCGCCCTGGCCGTCAGCTTCGAACACCTGGCCACCACCACGGGTAACGCCCGCGCGCAGGTCCTGGCTGACACGCTGGACCGCGCCACGGGTACGTTCCTGCTGGAAAACAAGTCCCCGCGCCGCAGCGTGGGCGAGCTGGACAACCGTGGAAGCCACTTCTACCTGGCCACGTACTGGGCCCAGGAATTGGCCAAGCAGACCGAAGACGCCGAGCTGGCAGCTGCCTTTGCAGCCATCGCCGAGGCACTGACCTCCAACGAGGAAGTCATCGTCGGCGAGCTCGCAGCAGTCCAGGGTCCCGCCGTCGATCTGGGCGGCTACTACCGTCCGGACGCTGCCAAGGCCGCTGAGATCATGCGCCCGTCGGCTACGTTCAACAAGGTCCTCGCGACGCTTAGCTAATTCCCAACTGACTCGCAGTTGTGGTTGTTTTGAGAGCTCATAACAACCACAATTGCGAGTCAGTTGCCGTTAACGGGGCGCGCGGAACCGCTCTGGTGCCATGCCGCCGTCGACGATGTCCTTCAACACCCGGCCGATGGCGGGCGTGAACTTGAAACCGTGACCGGAGAAACCGGCGCCCACCACCAGCGGACCGAAACGGTCCAGCACGAAGTCCTCGTTGGGAGTGGTGGTGTAGGTGCAGCTGATGGGAACCGCAGTGGAAGGGTCGACGCCGGGAAGCCACTCTTCTGCGTACCGCACCAAGGCTTCGAGCTGCTGGGGGATGGGCTCGAACGTGCGCTCGTCGGGGTCCATGACGGGGCCGACGCCGTGCCAACCGGCCTTGACGCCTTCGCCGGGGGTGAGCATGCCGTAGACGGGGCTGAACCAGTACTCGTAGAGTTCGTTGTTCGGATCAGGGTCCGGGCTGTGGTTGAAGCTCGGCCACACGAAGGTGTCATCCAGTGGAGTGAAGTGGGCCGGCTGTTCCTGCGTGACCACCAATGCGGGCAGGTCCGTGAGCTTTCCGATGAGCTTGGGGGTCCAGGCTCCGGCAGTGACCACCACACGATTGGCTGTGTACTCGGTTTCCTCGGTAACTACCACCACCGATTCGCCGCCGGTAACACGAATGTCGCGGACCGGCGTCGAGTACTTGAAGACCGCGCCGTGGGCCTCGGCGGATTTACGGAGCGCTACCAGGGCATCTGCGGATCGGACGCGGCCTGAGCCCGGTACGAACAGGACGTCGGTGCTGAAGTTCATGCCCAACCAGCGGTTGGCGGCTTCGTCGGCGGAGATGAAGTAGCTCTCGATGCCGCGTTGTTCGTGTGCTTCGCGGACCTGCTTCAGGCGTGGAATGTTTCCGTGGTTCGCCAACCCCACCAGGTCCAGGAGCGGCGCACCGTTTTCTGCCGCCAGCTCGTCCCACAGTGTCTTGGACTCCGCCAGCAGGTCCAGGTAGTCGGCTTCGGCGTAGGCGGTGTTGAAGTTGCGGGTAGTTCCGTGGGAAGCGCCGATGTGGTGACCGGCTTCGAACTGCTCCAGAAGGATCACGGACTTGCCGCTTCGGGCGAGCTGCCACGCGGCGGCCGATCCCATGGCTCCTCCGCCAACAACTACAACGTCAACCTGCATGCCTGCTCCATCCACAACGTCCGTGACTCCAACCACAGCCCCAAACAGGGCCATCTCCCATTCTGCCCCTACTCACCCAACTGGATAGCAGCAAACGACGCAATGACCGCTCATGGGAGCGTTTGCTGTTATTCAGTTGGGTCGGAACGGGGTTAGGCAGCCAACCGCTTCCGGATCCACGCGGAGAACTGGTCCACCACGATGATCAGCACCAGCACGATCAGGATGTGCGTGAGCATGGAGTCGAACTGGAACGACTTGATGGACTGGTTGATCAGCAGACCGATGCCACCTGCGCCCACCAAGCCCAGGACCAGCGAGGACCTTACGTTGACGTCGAAGCGGTACAGCAGCAGGCCCACGAACTGGGGGACCACCATGGGAAGCGTGGCATTGGCTACCTGCTGGATCCGGTTGGCGCCCGCCGTTCGCAACGCTTCCTGCGGCCCGGCGTCGATCTCCTCCATCGACTCCGCCCACAGCTTTCCCATCACGCCCGTGTTGTGGCAGATCAGGGCGAGCACGCCCGCGAACGGACCAAGCCCCACGGCTGTCACGAAAATCAGCGCGAACACGATGTCAGGCACGGCTCGGAAGAAGGACAACACCGCACGCGCAGCCTGGTACACCAGCCGGTGCGGGCTGGTGTTTTCCGCAGCCAGCGCGGCCAGGAGCAGGGCAAACGGCACAGACAACGTAGTGCCCAGGAGGCCGATCCACAGGGTTACCAGCGTGGCTTCAAGTCCCGGCCGAATCGTGCGATCCCAGCTCAGGTCCGGCGGGAAAGCATCGCCGATGAAGGCGGCCATGCCCTTCCACCCGTCCACCAGAAGTTCGGGCTTGAAGTCCGTCCCTTCGATGGCCACAGCGTGAAGTCCGACGACGGCGGCAGCCACTGCCGCCGTCGTGATCCATCGCAGCGGCTTCTTCGGGCGGACCAGTGCCACGCGGGTCTTGCTGGTTGAGTCCCGGCGCGCGACGGCAGGGATCAGGGTCTGGGGTGTCATGCTACGAGCTTCCTGTCCGGGGCGTACAACGTGTCGAGGTGGTCGGCCGTGACCTCTGCGGAGGGCAAATCGAAGGTCATGGAGCCCTGAAGAAGCCCAATCGACCTGTCGGCGTACCGCAGCGCCAGGTCTGGCTGGTGCAAGACGGCGGCCACTGCCAGGCCTTCGGAATGGGCGAGCTCGCGCAGCAAAGCCATGACTTGCTCGGCGGCGTGCGGGTCAAGTGCGGAGACCGGCTCGTCAGCGAGTACGACGCCGGCCCGCTGGCACAGTGCCCGGGCTACGGCGACGCGCTGCTGCTGTCCGCCGGAGAGCCGGCCGACGCGGTCGAAGGCGCGGTCGGCCAGGCCAACGCGGTCCAGGCAGTCGAGGGCTTCCTGCTGAACGTCGGCAGGGAACAGCAAAGGGGTGAGGGACCGCACCGTGGGAATACGGGCAAGGGCGCCGGCGCAGACGTTGTCCAGGGCCGTGCGGCGGGGGACCAGATGGATTTTCTGGAAGATCATGGCCATCCGTTGCCGGGCTTCCTGCAGTTCACGGCCTTGCAGCGAGTCCAAGGCCTGTCCGCCGATGCTGATGGTCCCGGCATCCGGGGAGGTGATGCCCATGACGCAGCGCAGGGTGGTGGACTTGCCGGAGCCGTTGGCACCGAGGAACGCGACGAGTTCGCCGGCGGACACCGAGAAATCCACGCCATCAAGGACAGTCCGGCCGGCGAAGGATTTCCGCAAGCCCTGGACGGAGAGAAGCATTACAGGTCCTTCTCGGTGAGGTGCATCGTCTCAGCGAGATCGAACAGCGGCTTGTAGTTGTCCTTGGTGACCTCCAGCAGCGGGCCCGGAGGAGTGACATCCAGGAACTCGCCTACTTTGGCGACATCCTCCGGCGAGAGCGAAAGGAACGCCTCTTTGACGGCCTTCTTGAACTCAGGTGCAGCATCGCCGCGGACCGTTATGGGGTCGTTCGGGATGGGGTTCGAGGTCCAGACCTGGCGGAAGTCGTCCTGGGTGAACGTGCCGGCTGCGATGGCGGTGGCCAGGGTCTGCGAGTTGATTTCGGCAGCATCCACCTTGCCGTTGGTCAGGGCCAGCAGCGCCTCCGGGTGGCCCCCGGTGTAGTCCATCTTGATGTCGGCATCGGCGATTCCGGCTTCGCGGAGACCGAAGCGCGGAAGGACATCGCCCGACGTCGAACCAACGCTGCCCAAGGCCAGTGACTTGCCCTTGAGGTCGCCGATCCCATGGATGGGGCTGTCCTTGGGAACCCAGATCCCGGCAGTGTAGGTGCTGAGTTCTTTCTCGGCGGTGCCGAAGGACACCAGAGGCTCGGCGCCGGCCTTCGCGTCGGCGAAGACATACCCGAGAGGACCGAATTGGCCAAGGTCCAGTTTGGCGTTGCGCATGGCCAGGACCTCGGCAGCGTAGTCCTCTACAACCTGCACGCTGACAGGGCATTCGAGCTTCTTGGAGAGCGCTGCGGCCAGGACATCGTACGCGGGCTTGAGCTTGGCAGGGTCCTCGTAGGGCTCGATGCCGAACTTGATCTCGCCGTTGGGACAGATGGTGGACGCTGCCTCTGGAGAAG
Source organism: Paenarthrobacter sp. NPDC056912 (assembly GCF_042786555.1). Classification (NCBI taxonomy): domain Bacteria; kingdom Bacillati; phylum Actinomycetota; class Actinomycetes; order Micrococcales; family Micrococcaceae; genus Paenarthrobacter; species Paenarthrobacter sp. NPDC056912. The sequence continues at coordinate 131,113 of NZ_JBHUCD010000008.1, read as the reverse complement.
ACTGGGCTGAACCGCCGCACGCAGTCAGTGCCAGTGCGGCGGCGAGGGCAAGGGCGGAACCTGTGAAGGGCGTGGTTTTCATGGGGAATCCTTATGCGAAGGGAGGGGAGGGAGAACGGGAGATTCAGGACAAGCGCGACACATTGCGGTGTGCCAGGCCGAAGGACAGGGTCATGCCGACGCCGGAGGTCACGGAGACTACCGTGACGCCGGGCTGGACTTCGCGGACCAGGATCGGGGCGACGTCCGAGGATGCGTAGACGCCCTGCCAGCGCTGGATGATCTCCAGTTGCTCGCCGAGCCTGGCAACGATTTCGGTGTTGAGGGTTGTGCTGACGGCCTCGTCCAGGAAGGGATCGGCCGTGTGGTGATAGTGGTGCGAGTCGCCCAGGATGATGGTGCCGTCGGGCCGCTGGGTGAACATGACGTTGGCGCCGATATCCAGGAGCTCGGGCTGGTTCTCCAACACCTCGGAGCGGAGGGCGGCAGCGGCGGGCATATCCGTGAATGCCGGGTACCGGAGCATGGAGGTCGCCGTGAGAACAGCGGGCGCGAAGTCGACACCAGCCGGTTTGGCGGCCAAAGACATCTGCAATGCACACCGTTGGATCTGGTGCTCAACGGCCAGGTCCGGGAACAGATAGTCCACGTCATGGCCGACACACACGAACACCTGCCCGGCCTGAAGCTCACCGCGCGACGTCTGGACCGTCACCCCGTGGGTACCCTGGCTGAAGCCAAGCGCCGCAGTGTTCCAGTGAAGTTCGACGCCGGGCTGCCGGCTCAGCCATTCGGCAAGCGTTGCGACGGTGGTGCGGGGGTCGACGCGAAGGTCGTCCCGGAGGAAGGCACCGCCAACGAGCCCTGGCCATTCTGTGCCCGAAGTACCTCCGCCGTCGTTCGCTTCTTCGGCGGTTGAAGCGTCAGCACCCAAGCGGGCGCGGGTCTCAGCGGCGGTGAGCACGTCAACCTGGCCCGGCTCGCGGACCGCGGAAAGTTCGCGGAGGACGTTCATCTCGGCTTCGGTGCGGGCGAGCACCACGGCGCCCGCCTCCGAAGCCCAGAAGCCAGCCTGTTCGGCGAACTCGAGCCAGTACTTCCGGGAGGTCTGCGCGAGCTCGTACAGTTCGCCGGACTGCGCGGTGATGCAGCAATGGCCGAAGTTGCGGACGGAGGCACCGGCGGCGTGATGGTCGCGCTCAATGATGGTGACGGTCAGGCCGTTGGCAACTGCGTGCGCGGCATGCGCCAGGCCAACGATGCCGGCGCCGACAATCACGACGTCGGTGGGCTGGCTTGCGCTGTTGTTGAAGTGCGTGGAGGAGGTGCTTGGGTTGTTCACACCATTGAGATTGGCCGCTGGATCGAGGGGAATCAAGCCAGATTGGCACTTGTATATACAAGTTAATCTGAATTTAACGTCTGTTCATTTGAGTTCACTCCAAATTCATCTGGAGCCTCTCAAAACCGGTGTTTTTGTCCGGTCTGACTTGTATTATCAACTGGTGAGCACACAGCAGAACACACCCCTTCATGTCAGGTTGAGCGAGGAATTCATGCGCCGGATCACTGACGGTGACTGGCCTCCCGGCTTCCAGCTGCCCAGCGAGGCGGAGCTGTGCCGCGAGTTCGGTACGTCCCGCGGACCGATCCGCCAGGCACTCGCTTTCCTGCGCGCCGAAGGTGCCGTCACGGGTGGGCGGGGACGTCCGCCCATGGTTCGTGCCTCTGTGCCGTCGCAATCGTTCTCCACCTTCAACTCCTTCACCGAGTGGGCTTCGGGAATCGGCAAGACGCCTGGCCAGCGGACGTTGGAAGTGGCCCGCCGCGAGGCCAGCCCGGAAGCCGCCGAGGCACTGGGCCTTGTCCCCGGAACCACGGTGGTGGAGGTGCTGCGCGTCCGCTACCTGGATAAGTCCCCGGCCATGATCGAACGCACCACGTTCATCCTGGAGGTAGGCCGCAGGCTCTTCGACTTCGATACGGACTCGGGATCCATCTTCGCGTTCCTCAAGGACCAGGGTGTGGACCTGCACAGTGCCCGGCACACGATCGACGCCGTGGCCGCCAATGACGAGGACGCCGAACTGCTGGAGCAGCCTGAAGGCATTCCGCTGCTGCGCGAACGCCGCATCACCCGTTCCGGTGACGGGCAACCCCTTGAATATTCCGAGGACCGTTATTTGCCGGCGCTCACAAACTTCACTATCGACAACACCGTGGAACGCAGGGCCGCGTTGGTCCGCATCCACACTGAAGGAGCCACCCCATGATCAAGCTTGTTGCCTGCGATATGGCCGGTACCACCATCGACGAACACGGCGACGTTTACGTTGCCCTTGCCCGCTGTGTTGAAGAGACCGGTGTGGGCACCACACCCGAGGCCGTCCAGGAATGGATGGGTGCGGACAAAGTTGAAGCCATCACGGCCTTGATCGAGGCCGGCGGAGGGTCGGCGGATCCGGAAACAGTGGCCGCTGCGTTCGTCCGGTTCAAGGAATTGCTGGTCGAGTTCTACGACGCCAACCCGCCGGTGGCCTTGGAAGGAGTCGAGGACGCGTTCCGCGAACTCCGCCGCCAAGGCGTGAAGCTGGCGCTGACCACCGGCTTCTCACGCGACGTCGCCGAGCCGCTTCTTGAGCGTCTGGGATGGAGCGTTTCCGACGATAACCTCCTTGACGCCGTCGTGTGTTCCGACGAAGTAGCCGCTGGCCGGCCGGCGCCGCACATGATCCACCGTGCCATGGAACTGACCGGGGTGCAGGATGTCCGCGCAGTGATGGCCGCCGGCGACACGGTGAACGACCTCGCCGCCGCCAACAATGCCGGTGTCACGGCAGTCGGCGTCCTGACCGGCAAGCTGGGCCGTGGCGACTTGGCAGCGCACCCGCACCATCACATCCTGGACGGCGTCAAGGACATCCCCGCGCTGCTGTCCTAGTGTCTGGCGTTTGGCGGCGTCCGTTTGGCTGGTGGCGTCCGGCATGGAAGATTGGGACGGGTGAAATTCCTTCACCCCTCTCCCAAGTCCTCCGCCCGCGGCGTCACCATCTTGCGCGTGGTGTTCGGCGCGCTCATCATGGTCCACGGCATTCAGAAACTCATGGCAGGACATGCAGCCTTCGCCGCGTCGGTTGCTGCCATGGGCGTGCAGAAGCCCGAGATCGTGGCCTGGCTGGTGATCGCCGGTGAGCTGGGCCTTGGCCTGTTACTGGTGCTCGGCGCCCTGACCCGCGTGGCCGGATTCCTCGCGGCGATCATGTTCGCCGGGATCTGGTTCGTGACGGAAGCGGGCAAGCCGCTGCTGACGGATAGTGCGGGGGTGACGGCGGAGCTACTCATTATCTACGCCGCCATCTCCGTGGCTTTCGTGTTCCTCGGCCCCGGCGCTTGGTCGCTGGACCGGAAGCTCGTACGGCAAACGGCCCGACAAGGGCGTTAACCCGCCCGAGTTAACTCACGACGGCGGCACTCGCCGGGCGGCGTCGCTCACCGTGCGTCGTTCGGGTACCGGATACCCAGCTGGGACCGCACCCCGTCGAAGAGGCGCATAACGTTGATGGAGTCGTCAAGGGGCATGACCGGGCTTTCGGTGAGTCCCTGCTGCACGCAGCGTGTCACCTCGCGGAGTTCGTACGTGTAGCCGATGCCCACCACGTCGAAGCGTTCGTGGCGCGGCTCGTCCCAACCAACCCGGATGAGCAACTCTCGCGGGTTGTTCACGGAGCCGACGGTCTGCAAATAGCCGAGCCCGCCAGCAACAGTTGCCGTGCGCGGACCGTGCGCCAACAGCGAGGAAGTGAGCTGGGCCTGCGCGCCGTTGGCGTAGCCGAGGGTCAGGGCGTTCTGGGTGTCCACGCCGTCCTCGTTCAATGAGCCGATCGCCGTGACGGACTGCGGGAATCCCAAGGTACCCAGTGGCCAGAGCAAGGGGTAGACGGTGAGGTCCAGGAGTGCCCCGCCGCCGTCGTTGAGGGCCCAGATGCGCGCTGAGGGGTCGTAGGGTGCCGGGAAACCGAGGTCCGCGCCGACCCATTGAATCTCGCCAAGCTCGCCCGATGCCGCGATGGAGAAAGCCCGTTGCATGCTCGGCAGGAAGCGGCTCCACACGGCCTCCATGAAGAACACCTTGTTTTCCCTGGCCAGCTTCACCAGCTCGGTGGCTTCACGGGCGTTGATGGTGAGTGCTTTCTCGCACAGGACGTGCTTGCCGGCGCGGAGTGCGGCTGAGGCGATCTGGAAGTGCTGCGCATGGGGAGTGGCCACGTACACCACATCCACTGCGGGATCGTCGAACAAGCGCTGGTAGCCGGGCACACCGCCGTCGTCCCCGTAGGCCTTGGCGAATCCGGCAGCGGTGGCGAACGCGTCCGCTGAAGCCTGGGTGCGTGAACTCACCGCGTACAGTTCCGCGTCCTCCAGCAAGGACAAGTCTTGGGAAACACTGTTGGCGATGTTCCCTGTGGATACGACGCCCCACCTCAGACGACGGCCCGTAGCTGCTCGGGGATCCTGGTTGGTCTGGGAAAACAGCCACGGCTTGGCGATAGGGAGAGTCATGCTTGTTATCCTCTCAGAAGCTGTTGAGCCCGTGCACCCGTTGCCGCCGTTCGCGCCCGCAACCACTGGCGCGCAGGGCGCGAAGGGGTGCGCCGGGCGGTCCGCCAACCGACACGCTAAGCATTCTGTCAAGTCAAACGAATGCCCCGCGCCATGAAATTCCTCGCTTAGGCTTAGGCAATCATCCCTCGCAGAGGTTCTGTGGGGAGTTACCGAAATGGAGCAGGGATGGGTACTTTTCGGCGCGTCATTTTGCCGGTTGCCTGGTTGTTGGTTTTCGCGATTATCGCGGTGGCTTTGGTCAAGATCGCTTTCATAGATGGCCTTACATCGGCCGCTTCCGAGCCCGCACCGTTGGTCCAGGTGGATATCCCGGTGGTCCCCGCGACACGAGCCACCGTTACCAACACGGTCGAAATCAAAGGCACCGTCCAGAGCGACGCCGCCGAACCTGTGCGCAGCACTTCCGCCGGCAAAGTCATCAAGGTCTTCGTGGAGCAGGGTGCCACTGTAGCCAAGGGTGAGGCACTCTTCCAGGTCAAAGCCGAGCGGGCGGTCACCAGTACGCAGACGACCAAGGACGGCACGCCAACCGCACCGAAGCCCGTGTACGACTACTTCGACGTCGTGGCTCCGAGCGCCGGAACCCTGCAGTCCCTGACCACGCTGATCGACCAACAGGTCACCGTGGGCGAGTCCGTGGGCAAGGTCGATCCCGGCACGTACACGGTGGCAGGATCTGTCACCGCTGCCCAGCAATACCGCCTGCTCGGCAAGCCCGGTCCGGCGGAGATCGCTTTGGTGGGTGGACCGGCTCCGTTCCAGTGCACTGAGGTAACACTCAAGAACAACGCGTCCGACGGCGGCGCTGCCTCGGGTGGTTTGGGCTCCGCTGGCGGAGGCGCCGGCATGGGAATCGGCGCAGCGTTGGCAGGTCCCGGTGGCGGAAGCCAGCCCGAGGAGGGCAGTTCTCCCACGGGCACGCTCAGCTGCGCCATCCCCGCGGGCCAGGAGGTCTTCGCCGGCCTCGGTGCCACCATGACGGTCAGCGCCGGCGTGGCCCCGGATGCGGTGACCGTTCCCTTGACCTCGGTGAAGGGAAGCGTGAAGGACGGGATCGTTTGGATTGCCGGTCCCGGCGGGACGGGGGCTGCTCCCGAGCAGCGAAAAGTCCAGCTGGGACTCAACGACGGAAATGTTGTGGAAGTGACCGCGGGACTTGCCGAAGGCGAGCAAGTCCTTGAGTTCGTACCCGGTGCGCCTGCTGTCCAGGATCCCATGATGGGTCCGGGCCAGATCGCCTACGCTCCGGCGGGCTGACGGCATGGAGGAGACAACCACCAAGGAAACCCTGGTCAGCCTCCGTTCGGTAACCCGATCAGTGACGCTGCCGGACTTCCAACAACTGCATATCCTCCGGGGCGTCGACCTTGAGGTCCACAGCGGCGACCATACGGCCATCGTGGGCCGATCAGGTTGCGGCAAGTCAACGCTGCTCAATTTGCTGGGGCTCCTGGATGTTCCAAGCTCTGGAGAGCTCGAGTTCCTGGGCCAGCCCGCGGACAGGCTGGGCAACAACGCCAGGGCAAGGCTGCGCGGCTCCACTGTGGGATTCGTGTTCCAGCAGTTCAACCTGCTGCCCGGCCGAAGCGCCCTGGACAACGTGTTCACACCGCTCTTCTATGCCAAGGGAAGGGAGTTCTGGCGCCGTCGCGAACTCGCCATGGACATGTTGGACAGGGTTGGCCTCGCCGAGCGTGCCAACACCATGCCGAACATGCTTTCCGGCGGTGAGCAGCAGCGGGTGGCGATTGCCCGCGCCCTGGTTCGTAGGCCGAGATTGATCTTGGCCGATGAACCCACCGGTGCATTGGACGTCGAGACCGGCCAATCGGTCATGGCGCTGCTGGACACTGTCGCCACGGAAACAGCAGCGGCCCTGGTGACCATCACGCACGACACCAACGTGGCCGCCCTGGCCCGTGCCTGTTACCGCCTCGACTCCGGAGTGTTGAGCCCGCTGACAGTACCCGAAGCAGCAGGAGTAGGCGCATGACCGGCTTCGTTTCCACGCTTGTTGAAGCATGGCAGGAACTGCGCATCAACAAAGTCAGGATCCTGCTGGCCCTGCTCGGAGTGGCGTTGTCCGTGGCGGCGTTGACGTCCGTGGTGGGGGTGGGCAGCCTGGTCCGCGAGGGCATCAAGGTGCAGTCCGAGCGCAACGGCGGCCGTGTCGCCACGTTGTCCCTGAGCGTCAACGGGCCGGTCTCACCTGACCCGGTCAAGCTCGAGAAGGCTTATCAGGGCATCCAACAGCGCTTCGGCATCACCACTTCCACCCACGTGGGCAGGTCCCAGAAAGGATTCCAGTTTCCCAGGGGAGTGACGAACGTTGAGATGACCATCGTGGACATCGGTTACGGCGTCATCCACCGCGTTCCGCTCCAGCAGGGAAGCTGGTTCGCCCCGGACGACGAGCAAAGGCTCGCGCCCGCCGTCGTGGTTTCCGAGGCCTTCTACAATCAAGCGGGCAGGCCCAACCTGACCACCGATCCCACAGTCAGCATCCCGGGAGACCAGCCGGCAACGGCGGTGATCATCGGCGTCGTACCGGATGCCTATCCGCAACAACCGCCCGCCGCCTTCATCCTTTCCAAGGGCGCCGCCATGACCGGGATAGACGCCCAGATGTCGGAGTTCAAGGTCTGGGTGGGGGAGGAGCACGCCGATGCCCTGACCGCCGCCATCTCGGCCGACCTTCAAGGCCAGTTCCCCGGGACCTATGCCCAAGCCAGCCGGATGGACTACGCCGCCTACGGGGACCCCTTGGGGCCGGCGCAGTGGATCGTGGGCGGCGTAGCCGGGCTGGTGCTCCTGCTCGGCGCCGTGGGGATGCTGAATATCTCCATGGTCACCGTCCGTTACAGGGTCCGCGAGATCGGCATCCGGCGAAGCTTCGCTGCAACCTCGGGCCGGATCTTCGTGGGCGTCATGATGGAATCCGTGGTGGCCACAGCCGTGGCCGGCCTCGCGGGCGTCATGCTGGCCGTCGCCGTGGTGAAGAACCCCTGGATCGAGTCCAAAGTGGCGCCGGGTCTCACTGAATATCCGGCCTTCCCCATCGACGCCGCGCTGTTGGGGTTCGGCGCTGCCGTCCTTGTCGGCGCACTCGCCGGAGCCATCCCCGCACTCGTGGCGGTGCGCGTCAAGGTCATCGACGCGATCCGCTTTTGACCTCCTCGGTAAGCCTGCCCTGCTGAAGCCTGAAACAACGTTCGGTTTTCTGAGCGAGGCTGCGGTCGTGGGTGACCACCAGGATGGTGGTGTTGTGGTCGCGGCTCAGCGAACTCAGCAGCTCGATGATGTGCTCGCCGGTCTGCTCGTCCAGATTGCCGGTGGGTTCATCAGCGAGGATCAGCTTGGGCTCGTTGGCCAGTGCCCGGGCAATCGCCACGCGCTGCTGCTCGCCACCTGACAGCCGGTTGGTGCGGCGCGATTGCTTCTCCGGATCCAACTGCACCTGCTCCAGCAACTCCTTGGCCCGCTTCAGCCTGGCCGCCTTACGGACACCTGCGAACTCCATGGGCAGCATGACGTTGTCCACCGCACTGAGGTTGGGGATCAGGTTGAACTGCTGGAACACAAAGCCGATGTCCCGGCGACGGTATTCGGTCAGCTTGCTGTCCGGTAGTCCCGCCAGGCTGACGCCATCCACGACGACGTCTCCGCTGGTGGGCTTGTCCAACGCACCTAGGAGGGACAACAGCGTGCTCTTGCCGCTGCCGCTTTTGCCCACGATGGACGACAGGGAACCCTTTTCGAGCTCGAAGCTGACACCGTTGACGGGCTTGATGGTCCGGTCACCGGACTTGAACTGACGGACGAGGTCCTTTACTTCAATCACGGCTATTCTCCTCGGAGTACTTCGATGGGACGGATACGGGCGGTCAGCAGCGCCGGGACCAGCGCGCCGATAATGGCCACCGCGAACACCGCGGCGATGCCTGCAGCGATCACGCCGGGGGAGGCGCTCGCCGTGACGGACGTGAGCAGCTGGGACGCGCCACCGAATGGGCCGCCCTGGGCGCCGCCGAAGCCGCCGCCACCGGGAACTCCACCGTTCGGCATGGCCCCGGCCAACCCAGCGCCGCGCTGGGTGGTGGTAGCCGCCGTCGTGCTGGTATTCGAACTGATCAGCGCCGAAGCGATGCCGCCGCTGGCGAGTGAGGCGATCGCTGCGCCCACCACGCTGCCCAGGGCAACCAGAACAAGGGATTCGAGCACGAACTGCAGGCCGATGGTCCGGTTACGGGCACCGATGGCCTTCAACACGCCGATTTCGCGTCGACGTTCGCGGACCAGCATCACCATGATGAGCAGGATGATGAGTCCGGCGGTGGCCAGGGCCGCGATGAAGGCGACCAAGGAAATGTTCTTGACGCTGTCCAATGAGCTGACAGCAGTTTCGAGGTTGCGCTGGCCCTGCGTCACGTCGGCCTTGTCCGATCCGAGTGCTGCCTGGACCGCGGTTTTGGTGCTGTCCACGTTCTCCATGCTGTTGACCGTGACGATCATGGTGGAGAGTTCATCCGGGGTATCGGCCAGTGTTTGGGCCTCCGGGAGGGTCACGTACACGGCGTTGTTGCCAAAGGTGGTTCCGGCGTCGAAGATGCCGGCCACCGTGAAGGTCTTGTCCTGGATGGTGAAGGTAGACCCTGCAGCCAGGCTGTTCTTCTCGGCCAGTGATGTACCCACCAAGGCCTTCGCGTCAGCGGTGGTGTAGTCTCCAAGGCCCGTCCCGCTGGTGATATCGAGCGCTTTGCCGGTGCTGTCCACCTCTGCGCCGATACCCGTTGCGGTAATGGGGAGAGTTCGGGTCGGCTGGGTGGTGCTCCCCGTGGCTCCGGTGCCGCCGTTGGCGTTGGTGTTGTTGCGGGCGCCCAGCGTGCCGGCGTCGACGGCTGCAACCAGGTTGGTGCTGACCGTGGCCTGCTGCCCGCCCGGACCGAAGCCGCCGCCCGGGCCGGCCTGCTGTGTGGTGTCGGTGGTCGCGCCGGTGGATGTCGTCGTCGTGGTTGCCGTTTGGAGGCGAAGCGCCTTGGTGCCGACAACCGAGGTTACGTTGGCCACCGAAGCCGCGGTCTGGGCTTCGGTGGAGGTGAGCGGTTCGCCGCCGCCTTCGAAGCCTTGCCCGCCGGCCGGGTTCACCGTCAAGGTGGTGCCCACGGAAGCGTTGAGCTCCTGGACCTTGGCACCCACGGCCTGGTTGGCTACGAGCATGGCCAGTGCCAGGCCGATGGCTACGGCCAGCACCGCGACAACCGCCGCCGTTCTGATCTTGTTGCGGAAGGCATTGCCTACGCTTCGGGCAAGGACGCTCACGTTTCTCCTTTGGACCTGCACATTTGTGCGCCCGCTGGGACGCGGGCTGCAGATCCAAGACTGCTGAGTGCTGCTGTGCGGCACACCAGCCGAAGCTATGCGTGGGCTGTGAAAGCATTCTGCTGAATCATTCGCCAGCGCCCCAGCACGAACGCCGGCATTCCGAGCCCCTGGAAGGGGAAAGCCGGGAATGATCCAGCACTATTCGAGCAAAGCGAAAGCCCCGGCCCGCCAATGGCGGACCGGGGCTTGCTGTGAAGCGGTGCTACTTGGTGATCGGGCCGAGTACCGGATCGTCGACGTAAGCCGTCTTGACGTTCTCTGCCGTAACGATCTGCGGAGGCAGGAGGAATGCCGGGACGGTCTTGACGCCGTTCTTGTAGGAGTCCTTGTCGTTGATTTCCAGCTGCTTGCCAGCCTGGAGATCCTTCACCATGGTGATGGCGTGCTCAACGAGCTTGCGGGTGTCCTTGTTGATGGTGGAGTACTGCTCGCCAGCCATGATCGACTTGACGGACTCAACTTCGGAGTCCTGGCCGGTCACCACGGGGAGCGGCTTGCCGGCGGCCTTGACGGACGTCAGCACTGCACGGGCCAAGGTGTCGTTCGGCGAAAGGACGCCGTCCAGTGAAGCGGTGCCGTAGCTGCCGGTAAGCAGCGTATCCATGCGGCGCTGGGCGTTTTCAGCCTTCCAGCCCTGGGTCACAGCCTGCTCGAAGGACGTCTGGCCTGACAGGACCTTGAGGGTTCCGTCGTCGATCTTCGGCTTCAGGACGCTCATGGCGCCGTCGAAGAAGACCTTGGCGTTGGCGTCATCCGGGGAACCGGCGAAGAGCTCAATGTTGTACGGACCCGAAGACTTCTTGGCCTTCATGCCGTCCAGCAGGGCCTGCCCCTGGAGCACACCGACCTTGAAGTTGTCGTACGCCACGTAGTAGTCCACGTTCTCGGTGTTGAGGAGCAGACGGTCGTAAGCGATGACTGTGGCGCCGGATTCCTTGGCCTGCTGAAGCTGCGTACCCAGCTGGGCGCCGTCGATGGCTCCCACGATGATGACCTTGGCACCCTTGGTGACCATGGCACTGATCTGGTTCTGCTGCTCGGAAACGCCGCCGTTGGCAAACTGGACGTCGGCCTTGAAGCCGGCGCTGGTGAGGCCATCGTTGAAGAGCTTCTCCGCGAGGACCCAGTTCTCACTTGTCTTCTGCGGAAGTGCGACGCCGATCAGCGAGTCCTTGGGGAACGCTTCCCCGCCTGCTGTGCTGCTGCTTGAGCCGCTGTCAGTGCGGCCGCAGGCTGTCAGCGCCAGTGCCGCGATGGCAGCGACTGCTGCTGCCTTTCCTGCTTTACCAAACATTCGCATATCTTGGTTCACTTTCTGTGTGGGTGGGGTGGAGCGAGTCGTGGGAAACCGGTCAGGCTTCCTTGGAGATGACCTCTTTGGTGGGCGTGGCTTCGTCCGGGTTGATCTCGTTTCGCCGGAAAGCCCTCATCAGCAGGCCCGTGATGGACCGCTTGCCCTGGGTTTTGTTGTAGACATCGAAGGCGACAGCTGCAAGGAGCACCAGGCCCTTGATGATCTGGGTAAGGTCGGCGCCGACGCCCAAGAGCTGGAGGCCGTTGTTGAGGACGGCCATGACAAGGCCACCGACGATCGAACCGATCACGGTACCAACACCACCGGTAACGGCAGCGCCACCGATGAAGACAGCTGCGATGGCATCCAGTTCCCATCCGACGCCGTCGAACGGACCGGAAGCGGTGGAGCGGGCTACGAAGATCATGCCGGCAAGGCCCGCCAGGATGGACATGTTCATCATGACCATGAAGTTGACCTTCTTGGACTGCACACCGGACAGCTCGGCGGCGTGGCGGTTGCCACCCACGGCGTAGATGTGGCGGCCAAGGACCGTCTTGTCCGCGACGAAACTGTAGATAAGGACGAGTACTGCCAGGATCAGGCCGGGGATGGGGAACGAGGTTCCCGGACGACCGGTAGCGAACAGGTACGTCGCGTAGAGGATGGCGCCGCAGATCAGGACCAGCTTGGTGACCTCTACCCAAAGCTCAGGAACGTCGGCTCCGAGTGCTTTGTTGGAGGCACGGGCACGCAGCGACATGATGATAACGAACGCGACGGCCACCAGGCCCAGCAGGACGGTGAGGTTGTTGAAGCCGGTATCGGGTCCGATTTCGGGCAGGTAGCCAGAACCAATGAACTGGAATTCCTTGGAAACCGGGATGGTGTTGGACTTGCCCACGAACTGGTTGAAGCCGCGGAATATGAGCATGCCGGCCAGCGTCACAATGAAGGCCGGGATGCCCACATATGCCGTCCAAAGTCCTTGCCAGGCGCCGATCACAGCCCCCAGGACCAGGCCGAAGAGGACGCCCATGTACCAGGGCAGACCCCAGTCCCGCATTGCGAGGGCCACGGAAACGCCCACGAAGGCTGCAACTGACCCCACGGAGAGGTCGATGTGGCCGGCAATGATCACCAGGACCATGCCGATGGCCAGGATCAGGATGTAGGAGTTGCCGTTGAACAGGTTGATCACGTTGCCGGGGGTGAGAGTACGGCCACCGGTGAAGATCTGGAAGAAGACGATAAGTGCCACCAGGGCGAAGATCATGCCAAACTGGCGGGTATTGCCACCAAATAGCTTCTTGAGCGCGTTCATTGTTTTGGTCCTTGTGTCAGGAAGGGGTAAGGCTGGGCCAACGGTCAGGCGGTCTTGCGGGCGGAAGTCATGAGCTTCATGAGGCTTTCCTGGCTTGCTTCGTTCTTGTCCAGGACGCCGGTGATGGCGCCTTCAAAAATGGTGTAGATACGGTCGGACAGGCCCAGGAGCTCAGGAAGCTCCGAGGAAATGACAATCACTCCCTTGCCTTGGTTGGCCAGCCTCTGGATGATGCCGTAAATCTCGAACTTTGCGCCGACGTCGATTCCGCGGGTGGGTTCGTCCAGGATCAGGAGGTCGGGGTCGGTGAACATCCACTTGGCAAGAACCACTTTTTGCTGGTTGCCGCCTGAGAGCTTGGCTACGCCTTCTTCCACGGACGGGGTCTTGGTGCGCAGTGATTTCCGGTATTCCTCCGCTACGGAGAATTCCTTGCGGGTGTCCACCACCGAGTATTTGCTGATAGCGCGGAGGTTGGCGGCGACCGTGGTGGTCTTGATGTCGTCGAGCAGGTTCAGGCCCAGCGATTTGCGGTCTTCGGTGACGTAGCCGAGGCCGGCGTCGATGGCGGCGCGGACGCTGCGGAGGTGGACCGGCTTGCCGTCCTTGTAGACCTGGCCCTTGATGAAGCGACCATAGGACTGTCCGAAGAGGGATCGAGCCAGCTCCGTGCGCCCGGCTCCCATGAGACCGGCAAAGCCAACAATTTCACCGCGGCGAACGTAGAAGTTGGAACCCTTGCAGACCAGTCTGTCTTGGATCTGCGGGTGACCCACCGTCCAGTCCTTGACCTCGAAGAAGACTTCGCCGAGCTTCGGTTCATGGTCCGGGAAACGGGACTCGAGCGTCCGGCCCACCATGCCCTTGATAATGCGGTCTTCGTCCACGCCATCCCGTTTGACGTTCAGCGTCTCGATCGACTTTCCATCGCGGATGATGGTGATCTCGTCGGCGATCTGCTCGATCTCGTTGAGCTTGTGGGAAATGATGATCGACGTGATGCCCTTGCCCTTGAGGCCCAGGATCAGGTCCAGCAGGTGCTGGGAATCGGATTCGTTCAGGGCCGCGGTGGGCTCGTCCAGGATCAGCAGGCGAACGGATTTGTTCAGCGCCTTGGCGATTTCCACCAGCTGCTGCTTGCCGACGCCGATTTCCTTGATGGGGGTATCGGGATCCTCCCGCAGGCCAACGCGTGCCAGGAGTTCGAGGGAACGCTTGCGGGCTTCTGCCCAGTCGATCACTCCCCACTTGGTGGGTTCGTTCCCCAGGAAGATGTTCTCCATGATGGAGAGCTCGGGGATCAGCGCCAATTCCTGGTGGATGATGACGATGCCTGCCGCTTCACTTGCGCGGATGTCCTTGAACTGCTGGGTTTCGGCCTGGTACACGATGTCGCCTGTGTAGCTTCCGTGGGGGTAGACGCCGGAGAGGACCTTCATGAGCGTGGATTTCCCGGCGCCGTTTTCGCCGCAGATGGCGTGGATTTCGCCGGCCATGACGCGCAGGCTCACATTCGACAAGGCCTTCACACCCGGGAATTCCTTCGTGATGGAACGCATCTCCAAAAGGATGGGTTCACCTTGCGTGTCGAGGGATGTCATCAGCCCTTACGCCTCCAATGCATGACTTCGTTGTCGGCTCCCCAAATGGCGGAGCTGTCTGATGAAAAAGTAAACTGGATCACCCATCTTGTCGTCAAGACTTGAACGCAAGAACCAGCTAACGATTTCGTTACCTACCAGTAATACCGGCGTGTTGGAACACCAATGCGGCCGCTCCGAGGGCTTCGGCACGTGCCCCGAGGGAGGACATGGCGAGGTGAGTCGTCTCGCCCACCACGGGTACTGCGTGCCTCACCAGGCCCCGGCGGACGGGGTCCAGGAGGAGATCGCCGAGGCCTGCGAGAGGGCCGCCCACCACGATCACTTCGGGGTTGATCAGATTGGAAACGTTGCCCAGTGCGCGTCCCACGGCAAGGCCGGCGTCGTCCACCACCCGCTGGGTGGCGGAGTCGCCGGCAAGGCAATTCCTGACGATGTCCTGGGGTGTCAGGAGTCTGTCCTGGCCGCGCCCCAGCAGTTCGATCATGGTGGTGGTGGACGCTATCGTTTCCAGGCAACCCCTGTTCCCGCAGCGGCAAACCAGTCCGTGCTCATGGATGGTTGCGTGGCCGATTTCTCCTGTGATTCCCACGTTGCCGTAGTAGGGGAAGCCGTTGAGGATCAGCCCCGCGCCGATGCCGGAACCGATTTTGAGGAACATCAGGTTGGAGACTCCGCTGTGAGGTCCCCACGTCACTTCGGAGAGAGCCCCAAGATTGGCGTCGTTGTCCACGAAAACGGGGCAGTTCAGGGCTTCCTCAAGGCGATGGAGGATGTCGATGCCCACCCATTCGGGGAGGATTGCCCCCTGTGCCACTGTGCCTGTTCGCCGGTCGATGGGTCCGGGAATGCCCGCACCCGCCCCCACCACGGCGCTGCGGTCGATGCTGTTTTCGTCGAGTAGTTTCGCGAGAAGGCGGACGGCTGCCGCGATGCCCTCTTCGGCTTGGTGCCCCAGCGGCAACTCGATGTAATCCTCGGCAATGACGTGATAGCCCAGCGATGCGAGGACCACACGCAGGTGGCGGCGGCCAAAGTCGATTCCGACGGCGACGGCACCGTTGCTGTTCAGCCTTACGTTGGTTGCCCGGCGTCCGGAGCTGGTGATGGGTTCGGTGGAAACCAGGCCTGCGTCCTGCATGATCTTCACGATGTTGGACACTGTGGCCGTGGAGAGCCCGGTCTGCCGGGAGAGTTCAGCCTGCGTGGAGGGCCCACTCAACAAGCATTCGATGATGCGCTGTTGATTGAGGTGGCGGAGCGCGGACTGCGAGCCGGGTTTTCTTGGTTGGCTCTTCGTTGAGCGCTGCGTAGCGGGCATGACAAGAAGATTGCCTCACAAGAGACGTTGCAGTCAAGAAGTGAACACAAGGAGTCAAGCTTGCCCGACATACTCCAACGCATGAATTGCCTCGTCTGCGCGTTGTGAGGCCCGCTCTGCGTCCCAAACCCATGGGTTAAGACGCAGAGCAGGCCTGGCATTCGTTGTTAGGCGTGCATTTCCCGGTGCGCCGCGGCGAGTTCCTTGTAGTGGGCAGCGTTGTGCTTGACGCCCTCGAACTCTTCGTCCGTTAGTTCGCGGCGGACTTTGGCGGGTACGCCTGCTACCAAGGAGCGCGGCGGGATCACCGTTCCTTCCAAAACCACGGCACCGGCAGCGATGAGCGAGCCTGATCCGATGACGGCGCCGTTGAGGATGGTGGCGCTCATCCCGATGAGGCAGTCGTCCTCCACTGTGCACCCGTGGACCACTGCGCTGTGCCCCACGGAGACGCGCTCTCCCACGGTGCAGGGGAAGCCGGGGTCGGCGTGCAGGACTACGTTGTCCTGCAGGTTGGAGCCCGCGCCCACGCTGATCGCGGCCGTATCTGCGCGGACGGAGACGCCGTAGAAAGCGCTGGAGTCCTCAGCCAACGTGGCCTTTCCGATGATGGACGCAGTGGGTGCCACGAAGGCGGTTTCGTGGATGGCCGGGGTGTCCCCGGCAAACGTGTAAGAGGGAGCCATGGAGCCCAGCCTAGTTGGACCAGACGGCTCAGGCAGTGGTGCTAGTTGAAAACCACAGTCCGGGTGCCGTCGAGCAGCACGCGGTGTTCGGCGTGCCACTGCACAGCCTGGGCAAGGGTTCGGCCCTCCACGTTGCGGCCCATCTGGACGAACTGGGCAGCCGTGCGGGCGTGGTCCACGCGGATGACTTCCTGCTCGATGATCGGCCCCTCGTCGAGGTGGGCCGTCACATAGTGGGCGGTGGCGCCGATGATCTTCACGCCGCGGGCATGCGCCTGGTGGTAGGGCTTGGCGCCCTTGAAGGAGGGCAGGAACGAGTGGTGGATGTTGATGGCCTTGCCGTTCAACTCAGTGCAGAGATCGTTGGAGAGGACCTGCATGTACCGGGCCAGGACGGTCAGCTCGACGTCGTGCTCGGCGATCAGCTTCAGGAGCTCGGCTTCGGCCTGCGCTTTGGTGTCGGCGGTGACGGGAATGTGGTGGAACGGGATGCCGTAGAACTCGGCCAGTTCCTCGAGGTCGCGGTGGTTGGAGACGATGGCCGGAACGTCGATTGGCAGGGTACCGGCGCGCTGCTGGAACAGGAGGTCGTTGAGGCAGTGCGCATCCTTGGAACACAGGATGATGGTGCGGACTTTCTGGCCGACGGGGTTGATCTGCCAGGTCATGCCGAAGGATTCGGCGACCGGCCGCAGGGCAGTGGCCAGTTCGTCCTGGGAGGACGACGTCGTAGCCTCCACGCGCATGAAGAAGTTGCCTGTGCTGGGGCTTCCGTACTGCTGGGAATCGGCGATATTGCAACCGGCCCCAAGAAGGGCGCCGGCTACCGCATGGACGATGCCGGGGCGGTCGGGGCAGGACAGTGTTACTACGAAAGCGGTGGAGTCAGTCACACGATCAAGCCTACCTGTGCTGCGTTGTTGTACTGTTAATGGGTCGCAACTGGCGTTGGGTGGAATACCACCAGGGAGCGGCAATCACGAAGACCACGGATCGTACGCCTGGGCCGAGGGTCATGTCTTACCGCTGCACGTGACCGACGCCTCCGTAAACAAGGGGACGCGGGAATGCTGCTGCCGGTAGCCTGACCTGTAGCACCACCCGTTGCCTAGCCAGGAGATCTCCGTGACTACCACAACCACTTCCGCGTCTGTCAGCAACCAGTCGCTTGCCGATCTCGATCCCGAGATCGCAGCAGTCCTCAACCAGGAACTTGGCCGCCAGCGCGGCACCCTGGAAATGATCGCATCCGAAAACTTCGCACCCCGCGCTGTCATGGAAGCCCAGGGCTCCGTCCTGACCAACAAGTACGCCGAGGGCTACCCGGGTCGCCGCTACTACGGCGGTTGTGAATACGTCGACGTCGCTGAGCAGCTCGCCATCGACCGCGTCAAGGAACTGTTCGGCGCCGAGTACGCCAACGTCCAGCCGCACTCCGGTGCCCAGGCAAACGCTGCAGCACTTTCCGCCATGATCACTCCGGGCGACAAGATCCTCGGCCTGTCCCTGGCACACGGCGGCCACCTGACCCACGGCATGAAGCTCAACTTCTCCGGGAAGCTCTACAACGTAGCTGCTTACCAGGTTGAAGAAGACAACTTCCGCATTGACATGGACAAGCTCCGCGAGCAGGCCATCGCCGAGAAGCCGCAGGTCATCATTGCCGGCTGGTCCGCGTACCCGCGCCACCTCGATTTCGCTGCCTTCCGCTCCATCGCTGACGAGGTCGGCGCACTCCTTTGGACCGACATGGCACACTTCGCCGGACTGGTGGCAGCCGGCCTGCACCCGAGCCCGGTCCCGTACTCCGACGTCGTCACCTCCACGGTGCACAAGACCCTCGCAGGTCCGCGTTCCGGCGTGATCCTGGGCAAGCAGGAGTGGGCCAAGAAGCTCAACTCCAACGTCTTCCCGGGCCAGCAGGGCGGCCCGCTCATGCACGTCATCGCAGCCAAGGCCGTTGCCTTCAAGATCGCCGGCAGCGAAGAGTTCAAGGAACGCCAGGAGCGCGTCCTCGAGGGTGCCAAGATCATCGCTGACCGCCTGAACCAGGCCGACGTTGCCGAGGCCGGCGTTTCGGTCCTCACCGGCGGCACGGACGTTCACCTGGTCCTCGTTGACCTGCGCAACTCGCAGCTGGATGGCCAGCAGGCCGAAGACCTCCTGCACTCGGTGGGCATCACCGTGAACCGCAACGCTGTTCCGTTCGACCCCCGCCCGCCGATGGTCACCTCCGGCCTGCGCATCGGTACGCCCGCGCTGGCTACCCGCGGGTTCGGTGCCGCGGAGTTCACCGAGGTTGCCGAGATCATCGCCAACGCGCTGAAGGCGGGCTCCGCCACCGACGTCGAAGCCCTTCAGGCACGCGTCGACAAACTCGCCGCTGACTTCCCGCTGTACCCGCAGCACGAGCAGTGGTAAACAGCCTCGCTAAGAGCAAGAAGCAGTAAACAGCATTAACCGGGCACTGAACCGGAGCCAACGGGATCTGCCGCCGCGCAAATGGTGGCGGGTCCCGTTGGCATGAGCCTGCCAAAGGCTCTCACCAATAGGTCACCCACCAGAAAGAGCAGATGGAATGACACAGTCCACCGCACAGATCCTTGACGGCAAGGCCACCGCCGCAGCCATCAAGGCAGAACTGACCACTCGCGTTTCCGTCCTGGCCGCCAAGGGCATCGTCCCCGGCCTGGGAACCATCCTGGTGGGCTCCGACCCCGGCAGCACATGGTACGTCGGCGGCAAGCACAAGGACTGCGCCGAGGTGGGCATCCAGTCCATCCGCCGCGACCTCCCCGAGGACATCAGCCAGGAAGACCTCCTGACGGTTGTCCGCGAGCTCAACGACAACCCGGAATGCACCGGGTACATTGTCCAGCTTCCGCTGCCCAAGCACATCGACCAGGACGTCATCCTGGAAGCCATGGACCCTGAGAAGGACGCCGACGGCCTGCACCCCATGAACCTTGGCCGCTTGGTGGCCAACGTTAACGGTGAAATGAAGTCCCCGCTGCCCTGCACACCCAAGGGCTGTGTGGAACTGCTGCGCCGCCACAACATCGAACTCAAGGGCAAGCGTGTCCTCGTGGTTGGCCGCGGCGTGACCATCGGCCGCCCCATCGGCCTCCTGCTGACACGCAAGGAAGTCAACGCCACGGTGATCCTCGCCCACACCGGAACGGTAGACCTGCCGGCAGAACTCAAGCAGGCCGACGTCGTGATTGCTGCCGCCGGTGTGCCGCACATGATCAAGGCTGAAGACCTCAAGCCTGGCGCGATCGTGCTCGACGTCGGTGTCAGCCGCGTGGACGACGGCAACGGCAAGGCTGTTGTCACCGGAGATGTGGACCCGGCAGCTGCCGACGTCGCCGCCTGGCTGTCCCCGAACCCGGGCGGCGTAGGCCCGATGACCCGCGCCATGCTGCTGGCGAACGTCGTGGAGAGCGCTGAGCGCCAGGCCGGCATCGCGTAGCCGAGACCAAGAGCCTCGTAGAGACCAAAAGCAAGGGCGCCTACTCCTCCGGGAGTAGGCGCCCTGCTCCGTTAACCCGACGACGATCGGCCCCCACCAAAGCTAGGCTCGGTGTATGCCCCGCTCACTTGGACCCCAGCGAATTCCAGGTGCGCGCCGGTTCGCGGGTCCTCCCACGAGCTTCATCGTCATCACGGTGGCCGTGATCCAGGTGGTGGGAACGCTGCTTTCGGCGAGTCATCAGGACGCGCCGCGGCCCTTGGACGCGCTTGCGATCCTGCTGCTACTCGCCGGACCGGCCGGGTTGGCATTCAGGAAACGTGCTCCGCACGTCATGCTCCCAGTAGCACTCCTTGCCACGGGAGCGTATGTGGCGTTGGGCTACGCGTGGGGGCCGGTGGTGTTGTCCCTTGCACTGTCCATCCTCCTGACCGCGGCGGCGGGACTCCGCTGGCAAGCCTGGACGGGTGCGGGCGTGGCGGCCGCGGCGGTAGTGGCTGGCACGGCATTTGCCGGCGACGACGGCTGGACGTTCCGCGCCTCCGCGGGAGTGGCCTGGGCCGTGATCCTGGTATTGCTGGGGCAGGGATTCCGACGGCGGAGCGAACGGTTCGCGGAGTATCGCCGCCGCCGCGAGGTGGCCCGGAAAGCTGAGCGGGACGAGTACCGGCTCACGCTGGCCCGCGATATCCATGACGTGGTGGCTCATTCCCTGTCCATGATCAACGTTCAGGCATCGGTGGCCCTGCATGTGGGCGCCGATGATCCGGAGAAACTCAGGCCCGCCCTGGAAGCCATCAAGGCCGCCAGCAAGGAATCGCTGACCGAGGTTCGCCAGCTCCTGGGCGTGCTGCGCGAGGATGTCCCGCTGGCCCCGGCCGCGCGGCCCACCTTGGATCGTATCCCCGAGCTGGTGAAGAACGCTGAGCTGGGCGGCCTGATCGTGAGCCTCCACGACGATTCGGACCACCAATACATCGGTCCCGCCCAGCAGGAGGCCGCCTACAGGATCGTCCAGGAAGCACTGACCAATGTCGGCCGCCACTCAGGTGCCCGGTCCGCCGTCGTGCGTGTCCTTCAAACCGCCGGGGCGCTCACCGTGACCATAGACGACGACGGCGCGGGCCTGGGTGAGGCGCTCCCCGGCAACGGCCTCACGGGGATGCGGGAGAGGGCTGCCGCCTTGGGCGGGACCCTCACCTTGTATGAACTGGAACCGG
Organism: Paenarthrobacter sp. NPDC056912; assembly: GCF_042786555.1. Classification (NCBI taxonomy): domain Bacteria; kingdom Bacillati; phylum Actinomycetota; class Actinomycetes; order Micrococcales; family Micrococcaceae; genus Paenarthrobacter; species Paenarthrobacter sp. NPDC056912. The sequence goes on along the minus strand of NZ_JBHUCD010000008.1, from coordinate 110,190 downwards.
GCCTCCGTGTCGAAGCGACCTTCCCGACTCAACAAGAAGGAACCCTCCCGTGATCCGCATCCTCCTCGCCGACGACCAAACGCTCATCAGGGCGGGCTTTCGCGCGCTCCTGGACGCCGAGGCGGACATGGAAGTTGTAGGTGAAGCCGGCACGGGCAGGGACGCCGTGCGCCTGGCCATGCGGGACAAGCCGGACGTCATCCTGATGGACATCCGCATGCCTGATGAGGACGGCCTCTCCGCCACCCGCCGGATACTCGCAGACACCGCGCTCGCCGGCACCCGGGTCATCATCCTCACCACCTTCGAGCTCGACGAGTACATCGCCGAGGCCGTGCGGGCAGGGGCTGCGGGATTCTTGGTCAAGGACACTGAACCGGCTGAGCTCATCCGCGCCGTCCGGGTTGTCGACGACGGCGACGCACTTCTCTCACCCTCGGTGACGCGGCGCATCATGGCCCAATTAGCGTCACAAAGCAGGGCTGCAGCCAAGGTGATCCCGCTGGAGCAGGTGACCGACCGTGAACGCGAAGTCCTGGCGCTGGTGGGCGAGGGCCTGAATAACGCTGAGATCGCTGAACGACTCTTCATTACGCCGCTGACGGCCAAAACCCACGTTTCACGCATCATGACCAAGTTGATGGTCCGTGACCGCTCGCAACTGGTGGTCCTCGCCTACGAATCCGGCTTGGTGAAGCCGGGCTGGAGCAGCTGACACGCCAAGGCCGACTCCTGACGGAGTACACATGCTGCCCAAGGTGACTCCCCACGGCGGACGCCCCAGAGGCCGTCCGCGGGAAGACTCGAACCAGAGCCGAAAGACGGTTCACGCCGAGCGCCGGCGAAGAGAGTTTGGATCACTGACATGTTCACCGCATTGACTTCAATGGCCGGGGAGGCCGCCACGTTTGGGGGAGCGCTGGCACAGGTGCCGGCCGCCGTCGCCGCGCATGGTCCTTGGGGAGACGGGGCTTTCTGGCCGTTCTTCCTGCTGTTCCCGTTGTTCTGGATCCTCGTCATCGGGCTGTTCATTTTTGTTGGCCGCAGGACGTGGCGCCGCAACCACCACTGGGCCGCAACCCAAGGCGCCGAGGGCGTGTTGCGGGAGCGGTATGCGCGCGGCGAGATTGACGAGACCGAGTTCCGGCAACGACTGGAGGTACTGCGCTCGCAGCCCAGCAGCTGACGTGCACACCCAACTGGCTGGCATTAGTGGTTGTTTTGGGGGCTCAGAACAACCACTAATGCCAGCCAGTTGGGCTAGTCTGCCCAAATGAACCGACCAACCGTTATCAGCGCGCGGAACCTCACCAAGACGTATGGTGACCTCACCGCCGTGGACAACATCTCCTTCGACGTACCCGCGGGGGAGTCCTTCGGCCTGTTGGGCCCCAACGGCGCCGGCAAGTCCACCACCATGAAAATGATCGGCGGCGTCTCCCAGCGCACGTCCGGAACGCTCACCATCATGGGCCTGGACCCCGAATCGCACGGCCCCGAAGTGAGGGCGCACCTGGGGGTGGTCCCGCAGCAGGACAACCTGGACGAAGAACTGAGGGTCCGCGAAAACCTGATCGTGTACGGGCGCTACTTCGGTTTGCCGTTGAGCTACCTGCGGCCCAAGGCCGACGAACTCCTGGAATTCGCGCAGCTGACGGACAAAGCCAACTCGAAGGTGGACGCTCTCTCCGGCGGCATGAAGCGGCGACTCACCATCGCCCGGTCGCTCATCAACGAGCCACGGATCCTGCTCCTCGACGAGCCCACCACCGGCCTTGATCCGCAGGCCCGCCACATCCTGTGGGACCGGCTCTTCCGGCTCAAGGAAAGCGGTGTGACTCTCATCCTCACCACGCACTATATGGACGAGGCCGAGCAACTCTGCGACCGCCTGATCGTGGTGGACAAGGGCCGCATCATGGCCGAAGGTTCGCCGGCCAGCCTGATCCGGGAGCACTCGTCGCGCGAAGTACTGGAGCTCAGGTTCGGATCCGAGCGGAACGGGACCATCGGCGTCGAACTCCAAGGCATAGGCGAGCGGCTGGAAACGCTGCCTGACCGTGTGCTCATCTACACGCACGACGGCGAAGCGGCCTTGGAGCAGGTCTCCGCGCGGGGGCTGCGCCCGATGACCTCGCTGGTGCGCCGCTCGTCGCTGGAGGACGTGTTCCTCCGGCTCACGGGCAGGAGCCTCGTTGACTAGCGGCGCTGATAGACCAATCACGACGGCGGAGCGGCCGTTGCGGGCCCACTCACCTGAGGTTTCGGCTGCCCGCGCGCGCCGCTGGGGTGCCTTCTTCTACGCGGAGCAGGTGCTGCGAGTCATGCGCAACTACGGCTGGTCCGTCATCCTGTACAGCGTGGGGCAGCCGGTGGCCTATTTGTTCGCCATGGGAGTTGGCCTGGCCAGCCTGGTGGACGCCAACAGCGAGGCCGCATTCGGTGGCGTCAGCTACCTGGAGTTCGTGGCGCCCGCCTTGCTGGTATCCGCAGCGGTGATGACCGCGTCCGGGGAGTTTTCGTACCCCATCATGGATGGCTTCAAATGGCGCCGGGTGTTCTACGGTCCGCATGCCTCGCCGTTGATTCCACAGCAGATCGCCAGTGGCCACATCATGGCCAGTTCCTTGCGGTTCCTGTTGCAATCGGTGGTCTACTTCGTGGTGGTGGCCATGTTTGGCGCCTCACCGAGTCCGTGGGGTTGGGTATCGGCCATCGTCGCAACGGTGGCTGCGCTGAGCTTTGGCCTGCCCTTGATGGCCTACGCCGCGAGCATCACCCAGGACAAGGGGCAGTTCGCGTTGGTGCAACGGTTCATCGTGATGCCGCTGTTCTTGTTCTCGGGGACGTTCTTCCCGCTGGATTCGCTGCCGCTGGCGGTTCGGTGGATCGGCTGGATTTCTCCGGTCTGGCATGGAACCGAGCTGGGCCGCGTGTTCACCTACGGCATGGACCAGGACCCGCTACTGACCATCACCCACGTGGTGTTCCTGCTGGTCACAGCCACGGCGGGCTGGGTGCTGGTCCGCCGCCAGTTCGTGAAAAGGATGGGCTCATGAGTGTCCTGACAGGTGGCCACAGCGCCACGGACCTTGCCCGCGAGCGGAAGTTCGGTTCCCTGTACTCCCGCAATGCCAAGGCCGTTGTGGGCCGTGGACTTATGGCAGCCAAGAGCAGTACGTGGCTGGTGATGGTGTCCGGGTTCTTCGAGCCGGTGCTGTTCCTGCTGGCCATGGGCGTGGGCATGGGCTCGATTGTGGGCACGGTCCAGGGGCCAAGCGGCGAGGAGATCAGCTACGCGGCGTACATTGCCCCTGCGCTGCTGGCCGTCTCGGCAATGAACGGGGCCATCTACGATTCCACGTGGAACGTCTTCTTCAAAATGAACTTCGCCAAGCTCTACCAGGGAATGCTGTACACGTCCCTAGGTCCGTTGGATGTGGCGATTGGCGAGATCTTCCTGGCCCTCCTGCGCGGCCTGCTGTATGCCACTGGTTTCACGGCCGTCATGGGCGTGATGGGGCTGCTGACCAGTTGGTGGGCCATCCTGGTCATTCCGGCGTCAGTGTTGATCGCATTCGGATTCGCGAGCTTCGGCATGGGCATCACCAGCTTCATGAAGACCTTCCAGCAGATGGACTGGATCAACTTCTTCCTGCTGCCCATGTTCCTGTTCAGCGCCACGTTCTACCCGCTCAGCGTCTACCCGCAGGTCATCCAGTGGTTCATCCAGGCCATGCCCCTGTGGCACGGCGTGGAGTTGCTGCGGCAGATCAGCGTGGGCTCGTTCAGTCCGGCCACCGCCATCCACGTGGGCTACTACGTGGTGATGATTGCGCTCGGTATCATGCTCACCACCGGAAGGCTGCGCCAGCTGTTCCTGAAGTAGGAACTGCCGGCGCAGCCCGCGTCGGTTCTAGGCGGTCTTTATCTCAGCCATGGTCAGCTTGGCGTTGTCGCGCAGACCCCAGGAGCACAGGCCCATCACTGCCAGCGCCGAGACCGTATAGATCACGACGCCGATCGGGTCGCCATGGGTGGCGATCAGCAATGCCGTGGCCACGGTGGCCGCTGTGCCGCCACCGAGTGCGGAACCGATCTGGTAGCTGGCCGAAATGGCCGAGTAGCGGGAGGCTGCCGGGAACTGCTCGCCGAGGAAGGCAGGCAGGGGTCCCTGCGGCACGGTGTTGAGCGCGCCGCCCAACGTAAACATCAGCAGGGCCAGCCACCCGGTGTGGGTCTCAATGGACGGGAAAAACGCCAGGAAGTAGATGATGAGCATTACCGCACCGCCCACCATCACCGGCTTACGGCCGATCCTGTCGGAAAGGATCGCCGCAAGCGGGGCAGAGATGACGCTGGCTACGGCACCCCACAGCTGGAACTGCAGCGATTCGCTGCTCGTGTACCCGTGCTGGAGCACATAGGACATCAGGAACACCGTGGCGATGTAGGTGAAGGTGTTGTAGCCGTAGCTGACGCCAATGGACATCAGGATCCGGCGCGGGTGCGACTTCATGACCGCCAGCAGCGGAATGCGGGGTGTCACAGCCGATGACGGTCGCTGGTCCTCGGGGAGGGTCAACCGGGCCACGAGTCCGGCCACCACCAACAACCCGCCGATCCAGAAAGGAATCCGCCACGCGAAGCCGGCCACTTCTCCACCGGCCATGGCGTCCGTCAGGGAAAACACGCCTGAGCCCAGAAGCACGCCGAGCCCGATGCCCATGCTGGTGAAGCTGCCCCAAAGACCGCGTCGGCCCTCGGGTGCCGATTCGATTCCCACCAAAGCCGCACCGCCCCACTCACCACCGGCAGAGAATCCTTGGACAAGCCGCAGGACAATCAGCAGGATGGGCGCCGCAGAGCCGATCGTATCCGCACCGGGGAGGCAGCCGATCAGGAATGTACTGCCGCCCATGAGCAGGAGTGTCAGTATCAGGATCCTTCGGCGTCCCAGTCGGTCACCGAAGTGCCCCAGGACGATGCCACCGAGCGGCCGGGCCAGGAATCCGGCGCCGAAGGATGCGAACGCCACCAACGTTCCGGTCAAGGGGTCAAGGTCAGGGAAGAACACTTGCGGGAACACCAGGGCAGCTGCCAGTCCGTAGATCGTGAAATCGTAGAACTCCAGGGCTGTTCCAAAGCAGGAGACAAAGAAGGTGCGCAGTGCCGACACGGGACGCTTGGCGTGCGAGTCGTGCGGTTCCAGCGCAACATTGGGCTGAAGGGATTGCGGCAAGGGGGTGCCTTTCGTTGGGGATTTGTTGGGGGATGGTGCGGGCGATGAGGTTCAGAAGGGATGAGCTTCAGAACGTTTGGAAGCCGGTTACGGCGGCATCGGCGGGGTTGGCCGGTGCGTATTCGAGGGAACAGTCGCCTGCATTGACGCTGATGGTCAGCAGCGTCTGCCACTGTTCATGCCGGGGGACGGCGGCATCGGGATGGAAGCAGACCACCGACGACGCTCCTTGGGTAGAGCAGAACCGCTCAGCGCGGGCTCGGGCATCCAAGCCGGCCAATTCCGCCCGCACCTGCCCGAGGTGGGCCAGGCGCTGGGGCGACAACGCGCCGTCGTCGATTGCATCATCTTGTGCCAGGCGCGGATCGAGGAAGTGGTTCGTGTGGAGCAGCCAGCCGTCGCTGCCTGCATCCACGACGGCGGTGCCTGCGGGGGAGACCTCGATGCTGACGGCCCGGCGTGGGGTGCTGTGAGCTGTGAACACCGAATAAACCGTTGAGGCGCTCACCTTCGCCGACGAGGCGATGCTGATCGCGTCATCGATACTGGAGGCTTCGTCAAGGATGCGCCGGGCGATGGCATGGACCGGCACGCCGCCGGAGCTGTTGTCACTGGCATGGGCAAGGATGTTGAAGTGCAGGCCGAGGCCCTCGCTATTGACGCCGATCTTCCCCAGCGTTCCGAATTCAGTGAACGTCTTGGTGGTCCGTCTCGGAGCGGGAGTCAGCTCAAGCAGCAGGCCATCGGGTGCGAGGTCGCCGTGCCAGTCCCAGGTCTGCAGGGTCTGCGGTGAGCCGGTACCGGCAGGAGCGTAGACCGCCGTCGAGCATTCATGGGAGCCTGCCTTCTTGGGTGCGGCTGCCAGGATTTCCGTGCGGGCATTCACAATCGCGAGCTCCCATGTTTCGAGTCCGGCGCCGTGGGCCCAGCCCTCGGCTTCCTCCGCCAGCGCAGGGCTCCAATCCCGGAGGGCCTCGTGGCTTTGCTCTGCGATGGTCCGCACTTTCTGCGGATCCATGCCGAGTACGGCGAAGAAGTCGCTGTAGAGCTTTGCGGTAGTGCGTGTTTGCGCATCCGAGGTGCGGCCGATATCCAAGCCGCGCTCGCGGGGGTCGAGAGCGGTGGATGTGTGGTGGTGAAGCTGCATTGGTCTCCTTGAGGGGCCATTCCGGCGGGATGAGGCCTTCCGCCGGGATGATGTGGATCACTTGTGACGCTCAAAGTACGGAACAAAAACGTTTTTGTGTAGCTGGTTGGAAAGTTTTATTCTTGATTTCGCACGGCAGATCTCACAGTGACCACAGAGGGAGAGCCAATGGCCCGCGAACTTCAGCACGGTGCCACCATCTGGGACGTGGCCCGCAAGGCCGGAGTTTCCATCACCACGGTGTCGCACTCCCTCAACGGCAAGGGCAACATCAGCGATGCCACCAGGGAACGGGTGCGAGCCGTCGCTGCGGAGATGGGCTACGTTGCCGATGCGATGGCGCGGGGGCTGCGGAGTTCCAAGATGAATGCCATCGGCCTCGTGTTCCGCTCTTTGGACAGCCTGGGCAACTACGGCCCCAACGGTGTGGATGTCTTCATGAAACTCGCAGGGGCCGCGGCAGCGGAGACGCTCAACCGCAACCTCGGCCTCATGCTGGTACCGGACCTCAGCCGTGGCCCGCTGCCGCCGTTCTCCATGTCGCTGGACGGGTATATCGTGTTCGCACCACATCTGGATGACCCGGTGGTGGCATTGCTGGAGAAACGCGGAATCCCCTACGTCACCTGGGATCGGGACCCGGCCCGTCCGGACTTTCGGAACTGGGTGGCTCATGACGACGCCGCGTCTACGCGGATGGTCATGGACCACCTGGCATTGGCAGGCGCCGGATCGATTGCCTACGTCGGCGGCACGGACCGGAATGCCTGGAACTTCGACTGCGAGGCAGCCTACGTCGATTGGTGCCTGGAAAACGGCCGGGAACCGCGGATCTACCATGTTCCTGAACGTGAGGGCGTGGACGGCGGCCGTGAAGCGGGCTCCAGGATCTGGGCCGATGGCGTGCCCGGTGCTGTGTATTGCCTGACGGGCAGGCACGCCAGCGGCGTAGCCCAGGCCATGCAGGAGCGTGGAGTGCGAATTCCGGGGGATCTGCTGGTGTGCACGGGGTCCGACTCCGAGCACTCGCGGCAGCACCGTCCACCCATCTCCGCCCTTGACGTGGATATTCCTGCTGCCGCCGCGGCACTGGTCCAGCGGCTCTGCGAGGTCATGGACGGAGCAACGGATCCGGACCCGGTACTGCTCGCGGCGCGGTTCCTGCAGCGCAAATCCACAACACCTGGCAAGGCCAGGTCCAAGCCGCGCACCGGCTCCTAGGCGAGGCTGTTCGCCGTCCGTGGAAGCGGACACGGGCACCTGCCGGGGTTTGCGACAATTGGTACATGCAATCTCTCGGCGACCCGCACCCGTCCACGTCCCCGTCCGGCAAGAGCGCCCTCAAAGGCTTCCGCATCGGCGGCCTGGGGATGACCGTTGTCATCATTGCGTTCTTGGTAGCCGTGATCTTCGCGGCCAACCAGAACGATGTTGTCGGGTGGGTCGTCGCGGTGGTGGCCTTTGGTTGGTTGGCCCTCGCCACCTTCGTGGTCGTGAGCATCCGCAAAGCCGCCCAGCGGGCCGGAGCCAAACTGACCGAAGCGCAGAATGCCTTCAACGCGGCAGCCGGCCGCGCGCCGTCGTCGTCCTCCGCTGACAGCGGCGGCACGCGGGTCGTCGCGGAGCGCAGCCAATCCGATGAGGTCCGGGACCTCAAACTGGACCATTCGTTCAAGATTGTCCAGGTGCAGGTCCGCGTGGTGGACGAGGAACGCGCAAAGGGCGCCGACGCGAACCACGACACCATCAACCGCGCACTGGAAACCATCGCCATAACGGCCACGAATGCCAGGGACATGATCAAGTCCTCCGGTGGCTCGGACGAGCCCGTGGCCGGCACCATCATCGACTAGAGTAGAGCGGGTGAGTACGGCATTGAAGAAGGACTTCCTTCGCATCGCATCAGTCAACGTCAACGGCCTCCGGGCTGCCTACAAGAACGGCATGGCGGAATGGCTGGAGCCTCGCGAGGTAGACATCCTCTGCCTGCAGGAAGTCCGGGCGCCTGACGACATCGTCAGGAAGCTTATCGGAGAAGGCTGGTACATCCTTCACTCCGAGGCCGAAGCCAAGGGCCGTGCCGGCGTGGCCATCGCCTCCCGCGAGGAGCCCGCTGCCACCCGCGTTGGCATTGGCGATGACTACTTCGACACTTCGGGCCGCTGGGTTGAGGCGGACTTTTCCGTCAAGGACAGTGCAGGCGAATCCGCCACGCTCTCCGTCGTCAGCGCCTATGTGCACTCCGGTGAAGTTGGCACGCCTAAGCAGGACGACAAATTCCGCTTCCTGGACGCCATGGGCATCCGGCTGCCGGAGCTCGCCAAGCACAGCGACCATGCACTGGTAGTTGGCGACCTCAACGTCGGACACACTGAACTCGACATCAAGAACTGGAAGGGCAACGTCAAGCGTGCCGGCTTCCTCCCGGAGGAGCGTGCGTACTTTGACCGCTTCCTCGGTGAAGAAATCGGATGGAGGGATGTCCACAGGGGCCTGGCAGGAAATGTCGCCGGCCCCTACACCTGGTGGTCCCAGCGCGGTAAGGCCTTTGACACAGACACTGGCTGGCGCATCGACTACCACTTGGCCACTCCGGGTCTCGCAGCAGCCGCCTTCTCGGCTGTGGTGGACCGGGCGCCTTCGTGGGACACCCGCTTCTCTGACCACGCACCGCTGGTAGTCGACTACCGGCTCTAAGCTTCCGAAGGTATTGCTCCATGACTAGTTCCACCACGACTGAAACCGGCACGTTGGCCGGTGCTGCAACCGAAAAGAACCCTGTGACCTCCACCAAGCTGGCGTCTGGCGCCAAGCACCGGGTCCTTTCGGGCATGCAGCCTTCCGCCGACTCCCTGCACCTTGGCAACTACCTCGGCGCCCTGGTCAACTGGGTCCGCATGCAGGATGAGTACGACGCCGTCTACTTCATCCCGGACCTGCACGCGATCACAGTGCCGCAGGACCCTGCCGAACTTGCCCATCGCACCCGGGTCACCGCAGCCCAGTACATCGCCGGTGGCGTGGACGTCGAAAAGTGCACGCTCTTCGTCCAGTCCCAGGTTCCGGAGCATGCCCAGCTGGCCTGGGTACTGAACTGCATCACGGGCATGGGTGAAGCCGGCCGCATGACCCAGTTCAAGGACAAGGCCCAGAAGCAGGGTTCGGACCACGCCAGCGTCGGCCTCTTCACGTATCCCATCCTGCAGGCCGCCGACATTCTCCTGTACCAGCCGCACGGCGTGCCTGTTGGTGAGGACCAGCGCCAGCACGTCGAGCTCAGCCGGGACCTGGCCAACCGCTTCAACAGCCGGTTCGGCGAGACGTTCCAAGTCCCCGAAGCCTTCATCCAGAAGGAATCGGCAAAGATCTACGATCTCCAGAACCCCACGGCCAAGATGTCCAAGTCGGCGGAATCACCGGCCGGCCTGATCAACTTGCTTGATGACCCCAAGATCGTGGCCAAGCGCATCAAGTCTGCCGTGACGGACACGGAGACCGAGATCCGCTACGACCGCGAGAACAAGCCGGGCATCTCCAACCTGCTGACCATCTATTCGGCCATCAGCGGCACGCCTGTCGAAAAGATCGTGGCCGACTACCAGGGCAAAATGTACGGCCATCTCAAGGTGGACCTCGCCGAACTCGTCTCCGGACACCTGGCGCCCATCCGTGAACGTGCCAACGAACTCCTGGCCGATCCCGCAGAACTCGACCGGCTCCTGGCACTGGGCGCGGACAAGGCGCGCGAAATTGCCTCTGCCACCCTCGCCGACGTCTACTCCAAGGTCGGCTTCCTGCCGTACCGCGGGGACCAGGGAGTCCGCTAACTCCATGTGCTCCGCTGGCCAGCTCAACGTCACGTCCGACCCCCGTCAGGGGGTGGGTCCGGACGGTTCTCGCCAGCCCGCCGTCACCGGCACTGATTGTGGTGCCGGTGACGCCATGTGCGTGGGCGTGATCCTCGGGTTCCCGCCGGAGATCGCCCGCGAACTGCAGGAGTGGAGGGCATCCTTTGGCGATCCCATGGCGGACGTCATTCCTGCCCACATCACGTTGATCACCACTACCCCCACCCTGGACTGGACCGCCACGCGGGATCATGTGCGTGAAGTTGCCCGTACCCAAGAGCCTTTCACCATCACCATTTCGGGCACCGGGTCCTTCCGGCCTATCTCGCCTGTCGTCTTCGTCAACGTCGAGGAAGGCTTTGAAGAGTGCGTGCAGTTGCACGGGAAACTTCAAAGCGGTCCCCTCGAGCGTTTGCTTCCCTTCCCGTACCATCCGCATGTCACAGTGGCACACGATGTCGCAACGGAAAATCTCGACGAAGCCGAAACGGTCCTCAGAGATTACCGGGCGACCTTCCCAGTGGTTAGCATGGGACTTTACGAGCACGATACCAATGGAATTTGGCAGCTACGGGAAGAGCTCGACTTTGGCGGCGATACTGACGAAGCACAGCAAACGGATGCAACCCGCAGAGGCGGACGCTCCTCCGCTGCCAACTGAGCTGGCCAAGCTCAAACTTGAGCTTCTCCGAAAGAGGCAGGATTGGGGCCAGGCCAAGCGCGCCGGCGAAGGCCTGCCGAAGAAGGCCGGTGCCTTCTTTGCCTTGTTCATGGCCAGGCTGAACACCAACCGGGCCATGCGGTCCTTCCAGCACTACTCGCGGCAGCATGGACCCCTGCTGAGCGCCGGTATCGGCTTCAACATGTTCTTCTCGGTGACCGGTCTGATCACCACCGGCTTCGCCGTTGCTGGAATTGTCCTGGGCGGCAGCCCTGCGCTGCAGGATGCCGTGATTGACAGCGTGGCCGCTGCAGCTCCGGGGCTTCTCCAAGTGGACGGATCAGACGGCCTGGTGGACCCGCAGTCCCTGCTCAACCCCTCGGGACTGGGTTGGACCGCACTGATCGCCGCGGTTGTCACCGTCTTCATTTCCCTCGGTTGGATAGCCAGTGTCAGGGAGGGACTGCGGGGTGTCATGAACGCAGGTCCGCTTCAACGCAACGCTGTCCTGCAGAAGCTTATCGACGCCGGCACCCTCCTCCTTCTTGGCGTCATGCTGGTGGTGAGCGCCGGTGCGTCGCTGATCTTCGGGACGGCGGCCGACTGGCTCATCGACGTCCTGAAGCTGGATGAGACCGTGGCTGGGCCGGTGGCGGCAACAGTCAAGATCGTCGTTCCCCTCATCCTGAACTGCGCGACGGCGGCAGTCTTGTTCCGGATCGCAGGTGGCCTCAAGTTGGGGCGGCGGGCGTTCTTCGAAGGCGTGTTACTAGCGGGCTTCGGGACCACCGTCCTCCAGCTGTTCAGCACGGAACTTCTTGCCCGATCCGGCAATAATCCCGTCCTGGCTTCGTTTGCCATCATCATCGGCCTGCTGATCTGGTTCAACCTGGTCAGCCAGGTGTACCTCGTCTCGGGGTCTTGGTCGGCTATTCGTGAGGCTGACGCCGAGTCGGGGGAGGGCCCGCGTAAGAGGGTCCTTGGTTCCCGACGCGTGACGCCCCGCACCTGAACGTCGCCATGGAGGCGCTATGAACAACCAATTGTGGATCGCGGGCCTGCTGGGTGCAGCGGCGGGCCTGATCGTGGGCCAGTTGGTGTTCAATTCTCCGTTTCTTGGCATTCTCATCGGACTTGGCCTGGGAGCCTTGGTTGGAGCAGCGGCGGGTCCCCGAAAGAGTTGAGCGGGCGGGGTCGCTTCCGGCTCCTTCGAAACCCTGGGCGACCCCGCATTGCTATGGCCCGGGGGGCTACGGCGCCTGCACCAGTCCTTCCCAGGCCACGGTCCAATCAGCCGGGAACCCCGGGGCGTGGCGCCCCGGTCCGTTGTCCCAGCCTGCGGCCATTAACGCAACGGCTGCCAGCAGCCCGCCGTTTCCGGGCAGATACAGCGGCAGGGAGTCCGTTTGTCGGTTGTGCCCGTTGGGGAGAACGGTGTTCTTTCCGGCGTCCAGCAGCAAGGCGTCAACGGCAGCCTCCGGGTCTTCCAGCCGGGCAGCGGTCATGGCCATGACGGGGTAGTCCCAGCCCCAGGTGCTGCCCCAGTCCCAGTCCGCAAGGACGTCGGTGACCGTAGCGCGCATGATGTCAGGATCTATCAGGTCGGTCCTGGGTAGGACGCCGAGTGCGCACAGCATGGAAGGGTGGTCCGTGCGGATCGTGAAGGGTTCAACGTCGATCGCAGCGTAGACCCCGTTGATCACCCGCGGGGGCACCAGGCCATCTGCCACCTCCCGCCATTCCGCCACCGGCTCCAGCCCCAGGCGTTCGCGCCATGCAGCTGCGGTCCGGAGTCCCCACTGCCAGTACGCCAGTTCGAACGTGGGGTTGGTGACCTTGCCCCGGATGGAACCGTAGCTTTCCTGTGCCGGAATCAGGGGCGGGCCCAGTTCGAAGCCCCGCGCAGTTGGGTGCGCAAAGCTTGCCATGAAGGCAGCAGACTCGAAGACGATCTCCGCGAACTCTTCCAGCACTTCGCGCCCGGGCGTGGCCCGGTACACGAGTTCGGCCAGGTGGATGGGGTGTGGCTGCTGCCAAATCAGGAATGTCCCAATGGGGCTGGGGCTTTCGCGCCCGTCCGGGCCTACTTGCTTGGGCCAGCGGACTCCGTTGAAGCCTTGCGCCTTGGCTGTTTGCCGGGACGTTTCCAGCACGGTGGAGTACCACCGCAAAGAGGGCAGGAGGAGCTCTACACGATTCCAGTGGGCAAAGTGCGCGGCGTGCCACCAGTGCATCTCCAGGTGGAACCGGCCGCGCCACGAGTTGCACACGAGTCCGGTTTCCTGCGGCGGCAACGATCCCGAGCAATTGATGGCCGTGAGGTACTGGGACAGTATTGTCCTGCGTTCCAGCTCCTTGGCCCGGGGATCGTCGGTTGCATCAAGTTCGATCGCCCCTCCAGAGGACCAGAACTTGGGCCAGTACGCCTCAGAAGCGGCCACCACGCTACTTGCCGGTGAACGCCCGACGCCGGTGGCCGGCTCGGTTCCGCTGCCCACCCCTGTAGCTGCAACTGCCAGCCTGTTGCTGCCCCGCGGGATGCAGTCGCCATCGCCGGCCGATACGAACATGAGGGAGAAATCGAGCACGCCTGCTGCGCCGGTGCTGTCAGTGACTGGGTGAGCTATTCGGAGCCGATGGTCCTCGGTGTGTTCCACCGTTAGATTCTGTCCGGTGATCACCACCCGGTAGCGGGAATCGTCCAGCTCGCGGTGGATAGTCCACTCGGTGGTTCGGGCGGGGTCTTCCGAGGAAACAGGCCCGCCGAGCACCGTGGTGTGCGCAGCGGGGTTGTTCCAATCGGCGGCGTCATGCCAGGCCTCTGAGCCATACGGAAAGGCGAGACCAACAACCAACCCGGCACCAAGCGCCGGCGACTCCACCCGGAAACCGAGCTCGTCACGGTCGGGGTGGCACGCCGTCGTGACCTTGACGGGTTGCCCGGCAATGGAGAAATCGCTGGTCGCCACGCCCGTCCACAAGTCCAGCGTCTGCCGGGCACCGGTGACGTCGGCTTCGGTGACGGAACGCTCTATTCCATCCTCTATCCAGCGGAAGCCGAGGCGTCCCAAGTCGAGGCGATGACTGTTCGCCCGGAGCCAGGTTTCAGCCCGGGATGTGTCCGTTTCGCGGTCGTTGACGATCTCGCCCACCATGTCCACATAGGGAACCGGCCCGCGCGGGGAGTCGTAGAGGACGGTTGATCCTGAAAGCTCGTAGGGGTGCGGCGATGGCACGGAGTGCCACCCCCATTGCGCTTGCGTGCCCAGCAGCGTGCCCGGCGGAAGCTCGTCGCGAGCACCTACCGGGTAACTGTCCGGCAGTGTTTGCAGTCCGGTGAGGTCCATGGTGAAGGCGAACTCACCGTTGCCCACCGACACCGGGCTTCTGGGGTCGAGTTCCTGTTGCCGGACGTTGTGCCGCTGAACGAGCGCCTGCCGGTCGATGACGCCGGCGTTGTTCGTGCGAGGGGCCGGAGCCGGGAACTCCGGTGAATGGATGGTGTTTTGGCTGTGCACTGTGCACGCCCTCCTGATGCTGTCTGCTGTGACTGCTGCTGGGACAATCGGGTCGGATCGGGTTTCGGCTGTGGCGGCCTGAGCGTCTCGACATGCCACGCAAAGCCGTGAGAAACCGTTTTCCGAAACGATTCAATCCTTGTACCGCTCCGGGGCCGTGTCAACCCCTTGGATCACGAGCCCTCCAGTGTCCGCTCCAGGACTACGGTGTCCTCAAGCTCGCGGAGGGGATGGAAAGCGGCGCGCTCGTTGGGGCTGTTGTTGGGCTGATGGAGCGTCAGGAACAGCTTTCCATCGAAGGTCCGGCCGATCATTCCATGCCCGCCGTCGGTGCTCCAGAGCGGCTCCGACTCCTGGATCCACGGGCCGAGTAGCATACCGGATTGGCTGCGGGCAATGCCCATCGCGTAGCCATTGTCCCCAAAACTGGACCACAGCATAACCAGCTTCCCACTGCTGAGCCGGAACAGGAATGGGCCATCGGTGACGTAGACGGGAAACTCACGGTCCTGCACCGAGGGAACGTCCAGGGCTCGGGCCCACGGCGCCTCCGAGGCATTGAACAGGAACACCGGCACCCCTTCTGTGCTCCGAAGGTCCGGGCTGAGGCGCTGAGCCATCATGGCGCCGTCGTGCACTTGTTTCCATTCGTGGCAGAAGACCAGCCATGGCGCCCCTTCGGCATCTATGTGAAGCGTGCCGTCCAAGCATTGCCAGTTCTTTGGTGTCACGGGGCCGTCGCTCCAGGGGGCGTAGGGGCCCTCGGCCTGGTCTGCGGAGAGTATCTGCGTTCCGCGGAACCGCCCTGGAGCGGTAAAGGTCGCAAACATGAAGTAGCGCCCGTGGTGTTCGTGGACCTCCGGGGCCCAGTACTGCTCCTGGCTCCAGAAGTCGGGGGCCGGGCGGAACGCTTCCAGGGGCCCATCCCATGCGAGCAGGTCGCTGCTTCGGTAGCAGTCAAAGCCGGTGGCCGGCCCTGACCAGATGTTCTTGTCCGTGCTTCCAAAGAGCAAATACTCCCGGGTTTCCGGGAGGGAAAGGACGAATGGATCGCGGATCTGGATCTCGTTCAAGAGCGGGGACACTGCGGACTCCTTCGGTACGGAAATAGTTCATAGCCAAAACTATTGACGAATATACAGCGACTTGATACTATCAGGAACCGTTTTCTTGAGTCTGAAAGAAGCTTACCCAATGGCGCGTAGATCTCTCCGTGGTATTCGAAAATCAATCGCAATCGTCACAGCTGTCGGCCTGCTGGGCCTCACCGCAGCCTGTTCCAGCCCTTCATCCAACCAGCCTGAAGATGGCCCTGTGGAGATCCGGTTCTCGTGGTGGGGCAACGCCACCCGTGCGGACATCACCAACAAGGCCATCAAGGAATTCGAAGCGGCCAACCCCAACATCAAGGTCAAGCCGGAGTATGGAGACATCGGCGGCTACTTCGACAAACTGGCCACGCAAGTGGCCGCAAACGATGCCCCCGATGTCATCACCATGGGCGGCGCGTATCCGGCCGAATACGCCAACCGTGGCGCCCTGCTGGACCTGTCCAAGGTCAGTTCGTCCCTCGACCTGTCCAAAATCGACCAGGGTGCCCTGGAAAACGGGCAGGTCCAAGGCAAGCAATACGGTGTCTCCACCGGCGCGAACGCCTTGGCCATCGTCGTCAATCCTGCCGTGTTCCAAGCTGCAGGCGTGGCACTTCCGGACGATTCCACGTGGTCCTGGGATGATTTCGCCAGGATCGCCAAGGACGTAACGGACAAGAGCCCCAAGGGAACGTATGGCACCGCCACGGTCCTCACGCACGATTCCCTTGACGCCTTCGCCCGTCAGCGCGGCAAGTCCCTGTACACCCAGGACGGCCAGTTGGGCTTGGACAAGGACACCGTCCAGGCATACTTCGACTACTCCCTGAAGCTCAGCGAGTCCGGAGCCGCCCCGAGCGCTTCGGAGACGGTGGAAAAGCTTAATGTCAGTACGGAGCAGACGCTCATGGGCATGGGCCAGGCAGGGATGATGCTCACGTGGAGCAATTCACTGACCGCCCTTAGCAAGGCCTCTGGTGCCGAGCTGAAGCTGATGAAGCTCCCGGGCGAAACACCGACACCCGGCATCTGGCTCCAGTCCTCGCAGTTCTACACCATCTCCGCGCGAAGCAAGCACACAGACGCTGCTGCCAAGCTGGTCAACTTCCTGGTGAACAAAGAGGCCGCTGCCAAGATCATCCAGAGTGACCGCGGTGTACCGAGCAACCCGGAAATGCGCACGGCCATCCAGGACCTGCTGACACCGCAGGGCAAGGTCGAGGCCGCCTATATCGACCAGATCGGCAAGATGGACTTCGCTCCCACGTTTATCGGCCCCACTGGTTCCACAGCGGTCTCGGAGATCACCGCCCGAGTCAACACGGAGGTCTTGTTCAAGAGGCTGACCCCGGAGAAGGCAGCTGAGCAGTGGCTCAGTGAAAGCAAAGCCGCCATCGGAAAGTAGGCCCGACTAGGTGACAGCAAACGTTCCACTGGGGCATCAGTGGAACGTTGCTGTCACCTGCATGGGCGGGCAGGGCCCTCAGTCGGCGTCGCGGATCTCCAGATAGGGATCGGCCCACGCGCCGATGATCCGAGCAACCCGTGCAGCCTGTCCCTTGCCCGTCAGGAGGTGCTCGCTGCCCTCCAAGGAAATGAAGCTCCGGGGGTGGCGCGCCGTCCGGAAGATCTCGCTGGCGTTGTCGATTCCCACGGTGTTGTCGGTGGGGGAGTGCATCACCATCAATGGCTTGTGGAGGGTCCGGATGCAGTCGCGCAGGTCGGCGCGTTCCACGTCCTCCACAAAGTGCCGGCGGACTTCCATGGGCCGCCCGCCCAGATCCACCACTGCGCTTCCGTCGCGCAGAATGGTTCCGATCTCGGCATCGAACATGTGCTCAACGTGCTTTGGCTCGTACAGTGCACCAACCGTCACCACGGCCTTGAGTCCCGGGATGTCGCGGGCCGCGGCGAGTACGGCGGCGCCGCCAAAGGAGTGTCCCACCAGCAACGAAATGCCCCGGCCTTGCTGACTCATGAACTCGGCGGCAAGGATGGTGTCGGCCACTTTGACGCTGAAGGAGCCGGCGGACCATTCCCCGGCCGAGCCGCCCAGCCCCAGGTTGTCGAACCGCAACATCCCGATGCCCTGCTCAGCGAGTCCCTTGGAGATACGCGAGGCAGCCGGACTGTCCTTGCCCAGCGTGAGGCCGTGCGAGTAGACGCCCCAGCCCCGCACAGCGCCTTCCGGGACATCCACGATTCCGGCCAACGTATCGCCGGTGCTTCCAGTGAAGCTGATCTTCTCAGAGCGTGACACGTTGCTCTCCTTGCGTTGCGGTGGGGGTTGCGGAAAATGCTTAACGACGACGGCGCCGCTCACCATCAGTGGTGGGCGGCGCCGTCGTCTTGCTGTTCTCGAGGTGAACGGCGAACTAGATCTTGCGGGCCAGGATGGCCTGCTTGACCTCTGCGATTGCCTTGGTCACCTGGATGCCACGAGGGCAGGCCTCCGAGCAGTTGAAGGTGGTGCGGCAGCGCCACACGCCTTCCTTGTCGTTGAGGATTTCCAGGCGCATGTCGCCTGCGTCATCGCGGGAATCGAAGATGAAGCGGTGGGCGTTGACGATCGCCGCCGGACCAAAGTACTGGCCGTCGGTCCAGAACACCGGGCAAGATGAGGTGCAGGCAGCGCACAGGATGCACTTGGTGGTGTCGTCGAAGCGCTCACGGTCTTCAACGGACTGCAGGCGTTCCTTGGTGGGCTCATGGCCCTTGTTGATCAGGAACGGCATGACTTCGCGGAAGGACTGGAAGAACGGTTCCATGTCCACGATCAGGTCCTTCTCCACGGGCAGGCCCTTGATCGGCTCGACGGTGATGGGCTTGGACGTGTCCAGGTCCTTCAACAGCGTCTTGCAGGCGAGGCGGTTGCGGCCGTTGATGCGCATGGCATCGGAACCACACACACCGTGGGCGCAGGAGCGACGGAAGGATACGGTGCCGTCGATCTCCCACTTGACCTTGTGGAGGGCATCCAGCACGCGGTCCGTGCCGTACATGGTCAGCTTGTAGTCGTCCCAACGTGCTTCGTCCGAAATTTCGGGATCGTAGCGGCGCACGCGCAGCGTGATGTGGAACGTGGGGATTTCACCGTCGCCGGCAACGCTTGCCGGGAGCTCGATCTTGGAAGCGGGCTCTGCCATTTCGGTCGTCATTAGTACTTACGCTCCATCGGCTCGTAACGGGTGAAGATGACGGGCTTGGTCTCAAGACGGATGCCCGCAACGGATTCCGCGGAGGAATCGACGGTGACAGAAGTGTCCAGGTAGGCCATGGAGTGCTTCATGAACTTTTCGTCGTCGCGGTCCGGGAAGTCCTCGCGGTAGTGTCCGCCGCGCGACTCTTCACGGTGCAGCGCACCGACGGTCATGACCTTTGCCATGTCCAGGAGGAAGCCCAGTTCCACGGCTTCCAGGAGGTCCAGGTTGAAGCGCTTGCCCTTGTCCTGGACGCTGACGTTCTTGTACCGCTCCTCGAAGGAAGCGATGTCGCTCAGAACCTGCTCCAAGGATTCCTTGGTGCGGAACACCTGCATGTTGGCGTCCATGGTGTCCTGCAGTTCCTTGCGGATCTGGGCTACACGCTCAGTGCCGGTGCCGGTGAGCAGGCCGCTCAGGATGCCGCGCGTCATTGCTTCCGGATCCTCCGGCAGCTCGACGTAGTCGGCCGTCTTGGAGTACTCCGCAGCGGCAATGCCGGCGCGCTTGCCGAAGACGTTGATGTCCAGGAGGGAGTTGGTGCCCAGTCGGTTGGAACCGTGAACGGACACACAAGCAACTTCGCCGGCTGCGTAGAGGCCCGGCACGATCGTGTCGTTGTCCTGCAGCACTTCGGTGGTGATGTTGGTGGGGATGCCACCCATGGCGTAGTGCGCCGTGGGGAACACGGGGACCGGATCGGTGAAGGGTTCCACACCGAGGTAGGTGCGTGCGAACTCGGTGATGTCCGGAAGCTTGGCCTCGATGTGTGCGGGCTCAAGGTGGGTCAGGTCCAGGAGGACGTAGTCCTTGTTCGGGCCACAACCGCGGCCTTCACGGACTTCGTTGGCCATGGCGCGGGCAACGATGTCACGCGGCGCGAGGTCCTTGATGGTGGGGGCGTAGCGCTCCATGAAGCGTTCACCCTCTGAGTTACGCAGGATGGCACCTTCACCACGTGCACCCTCGGTAAGGAGGATGCCCAGGCCGGCGAGGCCGGTCGGGTGGAACTGGAAGAACTCCATGTCTTCCAGGGGGATGCCGCGGCGGAACGCGATGCCCATGCCGTCGCCCGTGAGGGTGTGGGCGTTGGAGGTGGTCTTGAAGACCTTGCCGGCACCGCCGGAGGCGAATACCACCGACTTTGCCTGGAAGACGTGAAGCTCACCGGAGGCGAGGTCGTAGGAGACAACGCCTGCAACGCGCTTCTGCTTGTACGGAGTACCGTCTTCACGCACTGCGTCTTCTTCGACGATCAGCAGGTCCAGGACGTAGTACTCGTTGTAGAACTCAACGTTGTGCTTGACACAGTTTTGGTACAGGGTCTGCAGGATCATGTGGCCGGTGCGGTCGGCTGCATAGCAAGCACGGCGGACGGGGGCCTTGCCGTGGTCGCGGGTGTGGCCACCGAAACGGCGCTGGTCAATCCGGCCCTCGGGCGTGCGGTTGAACGGCAGACCCATCTTTTCCAGGTCCAGCACGGCGTCAATGGCTTCCTTCGCCATGACCTCGGCTGCGTCCTGGTCAACCAGGTAGTCGCCACCCTTGATGGTGTCAAAGGTGTGCCATTCCCAGTTGTCTTCTTCGACGTTGGCCAGTGCTGCACACATTCCACCCTGTGCTGCACCGGTGTGCGAGCGGGTGGGGTAGAGCTTGGTCAGTACCGCTGTGCGTGCGCGCTGACCGGACTCGATCGCGGCGCGCATGCCGGCGCCACCTGCACCGACAATGACGACGTCGTACTTATGGACCTGCATACCAGATGCTCTCTCTTTCAAAAATTCAGATGGTCGGCGGAGGCTGCTCCGCTACGTCAGGCGAGCCCGCAGCGGGCTGGGCCGCTACGGCACGGGCCTTAAGGCGCCGGGCAGAAACCGCCGGGAAGCTGGACACCGTCCACCACGGGGCACGGGTTGAAGGTGAAGATCACCAAGGTGCCAAGGATGATGATGACCAGGGTGGCCGCGTAAAGGACCATCTTGAGCCAGAAGCGCGTGGAGTCCTTCTCGGCGTAGTCGTTGATGATGGTCCGGACGCCGTTGGTGCCGTGCAGCATGGCAAGCCAGAGCATGGCGAGGTCCCAGAACTGCCAGAACGGATCGGCCCACTTGCCGGCAACAAAGCCGAAGTCAATGGCGTGGATGCCTTCGCCGACCAGCAGGTTCACGAACAGGTGGCCGAAGATCAGCACCACCAGGACGATGCCGGACAGGCGCATGAAAAGCCAGGCGATCATCTCGAAGTTGCCACGGCTTGAACCGGTGCGGTTGTACTTCGGGGCGATCTTCCCGGTGCGGGGGGACTCGATGGTAGTCATGGCTTAGTGGCCTCCCAGCGCGAGGGAAAGGTGGCGGATGGCAAAGCCGGCGAACGTGACCAGCCACAGCGCAAGCACGATCCACAGCATTTGGCGCTGGTACTTCGCGCCCTTCTTCCAGAAGTCAATGGCGATCACACGCAGGCCGTTGAAGGCGTGGAAGATGATCGCAGCGACCAGGCCCGTTTCACCCAGGGCCATGAGGGGGTTCTTGTAAGCGCCAATGACGGCGGTGTAGGCCTCAGGGGACACGCGCACCAATGAGGTGTCCAGCACATGGACCAACAAGAAGAAAAAGATCACTACACCTGTAATGCGGTGTCCAACCCAGGACCACATGCCTTCACGGCCGCGATACAAGGTGCCAGCTGGTTTTGTCGGCACTGAATAAACCTTCCTGCAACACAGCGGCGCTGGCATGGGATCCATGCGGGGGGAACGCCTGCTGCGAGAGCACTCGTAGCTCACGCCTAAATCTAGGCTTCGCTTACAGCTTATTCAATTTAGGGCGGACTTTGCTGCTTGTAAATTCCATGTTTCCTGCCCGGTTTCTGGCGATTTTTGCCATGGCCTGAGACGAACACCACATGTGTGGCGTTCTGCGGGGCTTCGGGGCAGCGTCGGATAAAGTGTTGCGGTGAGTACAGAAGACGCAAAATTCCGGGAATCGCCATTGAGCCGCTTTCATGCGGTTATTCCGGCGGGCGGTGTGGGCACCCGTTTGTGGCCACTCTCGCGTGCCGCTGCGCCTAAGTTCCTCCATGACCTGACCGGTTCCGGCAGCACGCTGCTGCGGGCCACCTACGACCGCCTCGAGCCGCTGGCGGGGGAGCGGGTCCTGGTGGTGACCGGAGAGGCGCACAAGGCCGCCGTGTGCCGCCAGCTTCCCGAAGTCGGGGATGACGAGTTGGTCCTCGAAAGCGAACCGAAGGATTCCGGAGCCGCCATTGGGCTTGCAGCTGCCATCCTCTACCGCCGCGATCCGGACACCATCATGGGTTCCTTCGCCGCGGACCAGGTCATCAGCCCGGACAACCTCTTCCAGGAGACCGTGCGCGAGGCCATCTACACCGCCGCCACGGGCAAGATCGTCACCATTGGCATCAAGCCGACCCATCCCTCCACCGGCTTCGGATACATCCGCTCCGGTGCGGCTCTCTCGGTTGAGGGTGCACCCAACGCGCTGGCTGTTGCCGAGTTCGTTGAGAAGCCAAGCCAGGAAGTCGCCAACAAGTACGTGGAGGCGGGGGACTACGTCTGGAACGCGGGCATGTTCGTCGCGCCAGTGGCCCTCATGCTCAAGCACCTGGAAGCCAACCAGCCGGAGCTCTTCGCCGGCCTGCAGGAAATCGCCGAGGCCTGGGACACTCCGCAGCGCGCTGAAGTGACTGCCCGCGTCTGGCCCACGTTGCCCAAGATTGCCATTGACTACGCCGTTGCCGAGCCCGCGGCGGAAGCCGGCGATGTCGCCGTCGTGCCTGGCACTTTCCGTTGGGACGACGTCGGCGACTTTGCCGCGATCGGTCGCCTGAACAATGCCGGCGACGTCGATGAAGTCACGGTGCTTGGTGAAGGTGCCCGTGTGTTCGCGGAGAACGCCAGCGGCGTGGTGGTTTCAGACACCAAGCGGGTGATTGCCCTGATCGGCATCAAGGACGTAGTCATCGTGGACACCCCGGATGCACTCCTGGTCACCACCAAGGAACACGCACAGCTGGTCAAGGGCACTGTTGACGCCCTCAAAGCCAGCGGCGATACGGACGTACTGTAGGCAACTGCTTATACCGTGAGCCACCTCTTTGGTTGTCCTGCGTCTGAACGCGGCGTAACCAAGAGGTGGCTTTCGTTCTTAGCGGGCTGTGGATGGCTACAGTTGTGACGTGCGCAATTACACGACTGAAACCGAGCCGACACCCATGGTGAGCCCATGGCTGGACGAACTGCTTCCGGAACTCATCGAATTCCGGCGGGACCTTCATGCGCACCCTGAGCTTTCCTTCAAGGAGTTCCGCACCACGGACAAACTCGTGGAGCGACTCGAAGCTGCGGGCCTCAAGCCGCGGCGCTTGGAGGGCACCGGCGTCACGGTCGATGTCGGCGAAGGCCCCATCGCGACGGCCCTTCGCGGGGACATAGATGCCTTGCCGATCATCGAGGAAACCGGGCTGCCGTTCGCTTCCAAGAACCATGGCGTGACGCATGCTTGCGGCCATGATGTCCACACCACCGCAATGCTGGGAATCGCGTTGGTCCTCCAGCGCATGCACCAGCAGACGCCTTTGGGCGGCACGGTCCGGATCATTTTCCAGCCGGCAGAAGAAACCATGCCCGGCGGAGCGTTGTCCTGCATCGAGCAGGGCGTGTTGGAGGGAGTGCCGCGTATTCTGGCGCTGCACTGCGATCCTCGGATCAATGTCGGCCAGATCGGTACGCGAATCGGCGCGATCACGTCGGCCTCCGACACCATCAAGATTGAGCTGTCGGGCCGCGGAGGCCACACCTCCAGGCCCCATCTGACCGAGGACCTGGTCTTCGCCTTGGCGCAAATTGCGGTGAACGTGCCGGCTGTGCTCTCCCGCCGCGTGGATGTCCGCAGCGGCGTTTCCGTGGTGTGGGGCCAGATTTCGGCCGGCTCCGCTCCGAATGCCATTCCCGGGAGCGGGTACATGGCGGGCACCATGCGCTGCCTGGACCGGGACGCCTGGCATGGCGCCGGCGAGTTGCTGGACGATGTTGTGAAGCAAGTCGCCGCCCCTTATGGCGTGGATGTCCACATGGAGCACACCCGCGGCGTTCCCCCGGTGGTGAACTCCGAGCACGAGACCGCCTTGATCGAGGCGGCTGCCCGGGCTGAACTGGGAGAGCATGCCGTGGTCCTGACGCCGCAGTCCATGGGCGGCGAGGACTTTGCCTGGTTCCTGGCAGACCTTCCAGGAGCCATGATGCGCCTGGGTACGCACACGCCGGGCGGCGAGGAATACGATCTGCACCGCGGTGATTTCATCGTGGACGAACGCGCCCTCGGGTTCGCCATACGTGTCCTCACGGCCGCCGCCCTCCGCACAGTTCGCGACCTCCACCACTAACCCATGCAGGTAGCAGATGAACCGTCGAAACGGCCTCATCTGCTACCCGGTTGGGTTACTCATCGATAGTTAGGTTGTGCGCAATTGAATTGTGCACTATCGTTTTAGTCATGAGTGATGCTCCCCGCCTCCGCCACCAGGTCTGCTTTGCCCTCTACTCGGCATCCAAGGCAGCGACGGCGGTCTACCGCCCCGTGTTGGAGGATCTTGGGCTGACGTATCCGCAGTACCTGGTGATGCTCGTGCTCTGGGAGCAGGAACCACGCAGTGTCCGCGAGCTCGGTGCCGAACTCGGCCTCGACTCCGGCACATTGTCGCCCTTGCTGAAGCGCCTCGAAGGCATGGGCCTGGTTGAACGCCGCCGCTCGGCCGAGGACGAGCGCCGCGTGGACGTCATCCTGACCGACGCCGGAACCGCCCTGAGTGCCCGCGCCCAGGCCGTGCCCCAGCGCCTCGCCGACGCAGCCGGCCTTTCGGCGGGCGAGATCGAGCAGCTGCATTCCACCCTCGGCAAGCTCACGGCCGCCTTGAACAGCTCACTGTGACGACTTTTCCAAGCCATCCATTCCCTCAAAAGAAACGGAACACCATGAAGACTCTCTACACAGCCGAGGCACTGGCCTCCGGCGAAGGCCGCGACGGCAACGCCCGCACCAACGACGGCAAACTGGACGTGGCACTGGCCAGCCCGGTGGAACTCGGTGGCAATGGTGAAGGCACCAACCCCGAGCAGCTGTTCGCCGCCGGTTACGCCGCCTGCTTCCACTCGGCCCTGCGCCTGGTTGGACGCAAGGACCGCGTGGACCTCAGTGATTCGGCCGTTGCTGCAAAGATCCACTTCGGTGCGCTCACGGACAGCGAAGGCTACGGCCTGGCTGCGGAACTGGAAATCGCCCTGCCCGCCTTGGACCGCGACACCGCGGAAGCCCTCATGGCCAAGGCCCACCAGATCTGCCCCTACTCGAACGCCACGCGCGGAAACATGGCAGTGGACCTCAAGCTCGTGGAGTTCGCAGCATGAGCGCCGCAACGCCGGTTGAAACCCGCGAGATCCAGCTTGCCTCCCGCCCGGTAGGACGTCCGGCCCCGGAGAACTTCCGGTTGGCAGCTTCCGAGCTGCCCCAACTTGGCGAAGGCCAGCTCCTGGTCCGGAACCAGTTCATGTCGGTAGATCCCTACATGCGGGGCCGCATGAACGACGTCAAGTCGTACTCGGCGCCCTTCGGCCTGGATGCAGCGCTCGACGGCGGTGCTGTGGGTGAGGTGATCGCGTCGCGTTCGGACGCGCACAAGGTGGGTGACGTCGTCGTGCATCAGCTCGGTTGGCGCGAACACGCAGTTGTGGACGCCGCGGCGACTACCCCGGTACCCGCCGGCCTCGCCCCGACGTCCGCGTTCCTGGGCGCGCTGGGCATGACCGGCCTCACCGCCTACGCGGGCCTGCTCAAGGTGGCGGAATTCAAGGAAGGCGATGTTGTCTTCGTGTCCGGAGCCGCGGGCGCCGTCGGTTCGATGGTGGGCCAGATCGCCAGGGCCATGGGTGCCGGCAAGGTTATCGGCAGTGCTGGTTCGCCGGAGAAAGTGGCGCGGTTGCTGGAGCTCGGCTTCGACGCCGCCTTCAACTACAACGATGCCCCGGTGCTGGACCAACTCCGTGAAGCAGCGGGGGAGCGCGGCATTGACGTGTACTTCGACAACGTTGGCGGCGAGCACCTTGAGGCCGCGCTGGCCACGCTCAACGTCGGCGGCCGGGTAGCCATGTGCGGCGCCATTGCGCAGTACAACTCCACTGAGCCTCCGGCCGCGCCAAGGAACCTCGCGGCAGCCATCGGAAAGCAGCTGACATTGCGTGGGTTCCTGGTGGGTGGACAGCGCCAGCACGCCGCCGAATTCGCCGGCAAGATGGCCGGCTGGTTGGCCGACGGGACCGTGAGCTACGACGAGACGATCGTGGACGGCCTGGAGAATGCACCCCAGGCGTTCATCGATTTGCTCGATGGTGCGAACACGGGAAAGATGCTCGTCCGCTTGTGACTTGCGTTGCCGGCTACTGCTTGGTAACAAAAAGTCAACAATCTGCCTGCCAGGACTGATTTGTGCTATCTGCTTGTGGTCCACGCCACTAGTGTTGGTCATATCAAGGCGCTTCGGCGCAGTGCTGCGAAACTTCAGTGAAAACAGAATTTCTGCCTCGGGGTATTCGAAACGGACACTCATTGACCATCCGTCGTAGCGCGACTCACTTTCTTCCTGGAGGAAAATTGAAGAACCCACTGCGTGCCACCCTTAAGCGCGGTTCAATGGCCGGTGTTGCAACTGCAGGAGCCGCAGCGCTCCTGCTCAGCGGTTGCGGGCAAGCCCCAGACGCCGGTTCCAGCTCGGCAACCAAGAGCGACTTCGTCGGATGCATCGTTTCCGACTCCGGCGGATTCGATGACCAGTCCTTCAACCAGTCCTCATACGAAGGCTTGCAGAAGGCCGAAAAGGACCTCGGCATCACCATGAAGTCGGCTGAGTCCAAGGCCAACAGCGACTTTGAGACCAACCTGAACGGCATGATCTCCGCTGGCTGTAACCTGACCGTCACGGTCGGCTTCCTCCTGGGCGATGCCACCAAGGCCGCTGCGGAAAAGAACACGGACAAGCACTTCGCCATCATCGACTACTCGTACGCGACCCCCATCGCCAACGTGAAGCCGGTGGTCTATGACACCGCACAGGCCGCATACCTGGCAGGCTACGCGGCTGCCTCAGCCTCCAAGACCGGCAAGGTAGGCACCTTCGGCGGCATCAAGCTCCCCACGGTCACCATCTTCATGGACGGTTTCTATGACGGCGTCCAGGCCTACAACAAGGCCAAGGGCAAGTCTGTCCAGGTTGTCGGCTGGGACAAGAGCACGCAGGACGGCTCGTTCACCGGTGACTTCGAAAAGCAGGACACCGGCAAGCAGATCACCAAGAACCTTCTGGACCAGGGCGCGGACATCGTAATGCCCGTAGCTGGTCCCGTCGGTAAGGGTGCCGGAGCCGCACTGAAGGAAGCCAAGGCGGCCGGCAAGGACGTCAAGCTCATCTGGGTTGACTCCGACGGCTACCTCACCGCTCCTGAGTACAAGGACCTGATGCTGACCTCCGTGGTCAAGCAGATGGGTGAGGCTGTTGAAACCGTGGTGAAGGATGACAAGGACGGCAAGTTCAGTAACGAAGCCTACGTTGGCACCCTGGCCAACGAGGGCGTAGCCCTGGCTCCGTTCCACGATCTCGATTCTGCGGTTTCCGCAGAGACCAAGTCCGAACTCGATGCCCTGAAGGCGGACATCGTCTCCGGCAAGCTGGTTGTCGAGTCCCAGGCCAGCCCTAAAAAGTAAGCAATTCCTGGACGCGCCGCCAGTACCGAGCCTCGGTACTGGCGGCGCGTTTTTGCCCTGACTAGGCTGATCGCAAGCCAAAGGCTTGACGGCAGTAACGTCCCTCGGACTCACAGAACGGTGGGAGTTGTGAAACTCGAATTGAAGGGGATCTCGAAAGCTTTCGGGACCTTCTACGCCAACCAAGACATTGACCTCGTGGTCGAATCCGGCCAGATCCACTGCCTCCTCGGCGAAAACGGCGCCGGAAAATCAACCCTCATGAACGTGCTGTACGGGCTGTATGAGCCCACGGCCGGACAAATCCTCGTGGACGACCAGCCTGTGGCCTTCCGTGGCCCCGGCGATGCCATGGCTGCGGGCATCGGCATGGTGCATCAGCACTTCATGCTGGTTCCGGTCTTCACCGTGGCCGAAAATGTGGCGCTAGGTGCGGAACCAACTTCCTTCGGCGGTGTCCTCAGTATCGAGGAGACCCGGAAGAAGATCCGCGAAATTTCAAAGAAGTACGGCTTTGACGTCGATCCCGACGCCTTGGTGGAGGACCTCCCCGTAGGTGTCCAGCAGCGTGTTGAAATCATTAAGGCCCTGGTCCGCCAAGCCAAAGTCCTGATCCTCGACGAACCTACGGCAGTTCTGACTCCGCAGGAAACGGACGAACTCCTGGACATCATGCGGCAACTCAAAGCGGGCGGGACATCCATCGTCTTCATCTCCCACAAGCTCAGGGAAGTAAAAGCCGTCTCGGACGTCATCACCGTGATCCGCCGCGGCAAGGTGGTAGGTGACGCGCCTCCCTCTGCCGCCGCTACGGAGTTGGCGTCCATGATGGTGGGCCGCCCGGTCAGCCTGAGCCTGAACAAAGCCCCAGCACAGCCCAAGGAAACCACGTTCGTGGTGGAGAACCTGACGGTCCGGGCCGCCAACGGCACCAACGTGGTGGACGGGATCAGCTTCGACATCGCCAAAGGCGAGATCCTCGCCGTCGCCGGTGTCCAAGGCAACGGCCAAACAGAACTGACGGAAGCCATCCTCGGCGTGCAGGAGCATGTCACGGGTTCGGTCACGCTGGACGGCAAGCAGCTGCTGGGCCTACCCGTCAAGGACGTCCTGCGTTCCGGCGTCGGGTTTGTCCCGGAAGACCGTACGGTGGACGGGCTCGTTGGCCCGTTCTCGGTCGCCGAGAACCTGGTCCTTGACCTCTACGACCAGGCACCGTTCGCCCGCGGCATCAGCATGAAGCCCGCCAAGGTGGTGGAGAACGCGAAAGCCAAGATCGAGGAGTTCGATATCCGGACCCCGTCGGCGGGGTCCGCCGCCGGAACACTGTCCGGCGGCAACCAGCAAAAGGTGGTCATGGCCAGGGAGCTGTCCCGGCCGCTGCGGCTGTTCATCGCGAGCCAGCCGACTCGTGGCGTCGACGTAGGTTCCATCGAGTTCCTGCACAAGCGCATCGTCGCCGAGCGCGACGTCGGTACGCCTGTGATGATCGTTTCCACTGAGCTCGATGAAGTCATTGAGCTCGCAGACCGGATCGCGGTGCTGTACAAAGGCAAACTCGTGGGCATCGTTCCTGCAGGAACGCCCCGTGACACCCTTGGCTTGATGATGGCCGGCGTCGGCCCGGAAGGAGGCTCCGATGACTGATAACAACCAGTCCGAGAGCGAGCAGACACCCGCTGAATCCACCTCGGAAGTCCGCGCCGCAGACGTCTCACTCGATACCGCCGGCGGCATGTTGGAACCTTCACTTGTGCCGGTGTCCTCCCAGAGCGGAGACTCGGGACACCAACAGGGCAGCCTTCTGCGCCGGATCGTCATGGGCGACGGTTTCGTGTCGGTCCTCGCGGTCATCGTGGCGCTGTTCCTGGGCGGGCTGCTGATTGCCAGCACGGACAAGAAGGTTGCCGAGACCGCAGGCTATTTCTTTGCCCGACCCGGCGATTTCCTGTTGGCGCTGTGGAACGCCATGACCAAGAGCTATGTGGCCCTCTTCCAAGGCTCGGTGTTCAACTCGAGGCAAGGCTTCCTGCCACTGCTCGAGACCATGACCGTAGCCACCCCGTTGATTTGCGCGGGCCTGGGTGTGGCACTTGCCTTTCGCGCCGGCCTCTTCAACATTGGTGCGCAGGGCCAGATCATCATCAGTGCAACACTGGCAGCATATGCGGGGTTCGCCTGGCACATGCCTTTCCCGCTTCACTTGCTGGTAGTGATCATCATGGGCGTCCTCGGTGGCGCCGCCTGGGGTGCGATCGTTGGCATCCTCAAAGCCAAAACAGGTGCGCATGAAGTCATCGTGACCATCATGTTGAACTACATTGCGCTGTTTCTTCTGGACTTCCTGCTCAATACTCCGGCGTTCCGCAGGCCTGGCGACAACAGCCCCATTTCGCCGCGCTTGGACGATTCGGCCACGTATCCCATCCTCATTCCCGGATCCCGCCTCCACCTCGGCTTCCTCGTGGCAGTGGCATTGACCGTGGGTGTGTGGTGGCTGCTGAACCGCTCCACGATCGGCTTTGAGTTCCGGGCAGTCGGTGCCAACCCGGTGGCCGCCCGCACGGCAGGCGTCAAGGTATCGCGGGCCACCATCCTGGTGATGGCACTGGCAGGTGCGCTCTCGGCGTTCGCCGGCGTGGCCCAAGTGGCCGGCACGGAGAAAGTCCTGACCGGTGGTGTCGCGGCGCAGATCGGCTTCGACGCCATCACCGTTGCGCTGCTGGGCAGGAGTACCCCGTGGGGAACGTTCTTCGCGGGCCTGCTGTTCGGAGCTTTCCGGGCAGGCGCTGTCCAGATGCAGATCCAAACCGGCACACCCATCGACATCGTGCTGGTGGTGCAATCGCTGATTGTCCTCTTCATCGCTGCTCCGCCTCTGATCAGGTCGATCTTCCGGCTTGAACCCAAAAAGAAGAAGAAGAACAAGACACCGAAGGCGGCCACGAAAGCTGCCCTTGCCAACGCCACCGGAGGTGCCAAGTGAGCGCAACAACCACCGCTCCCAAAGCGGGAGAAACGGCCCTGCCGGGATTCCGCCCTTCCCTGAAGGTCCCCATAACGCTGGCAGTCCTGGCACTGGTGGCTTTGGTCTTCTTTGGCCTGCTGGGCCCGGACCAGACCGCCGAAATGAAGATCAGCGATTCCGGGGACGCAGTTGTAGTTCCCGCCCTGATGATTCCCGGGCAGGTGGGCGGCGTTGTCCTGGGCATCCTGCTGCTCGCCATGGCCGCCTACTCGATCTACTTGTGGACACGAGGGGAGCGCTCTCCCAGGTGGCTGCCAATCGTGTTCGCCGTGGTCTTCGTGTTCGCCTTGCTTGTCTGGATCGTGGCAGGCGCACGCCAGCCTTCCATTTCGCTGGCCGGCCTCGTCGCAGGTTCGGTCACGCTGGCAGTGCCCTTGGTGTTTGGCTCCCTGTCAGGCGTGCTCTGTGAGCGGGTGGGCGTGGTCAACATTGCCATCGAAGGCCAGCTCCTGGGCGGCGCTTTCACTGCAGCCCTGGTGGCCACAGTGACCGGCAGCCCTTACATCGGCCTGATCGCCGCGGCCGCCGCTGGTGCTGTCGTGTCCATGGTGCTGGCAGTTTTCAGCATCAAGTACCTCGTCAACCAGATCATCGTAGGCGTTGTCCTGAATGTGTTGGTCTCCGGCCTCACAGGCTTCCTGTTCGGCACCGTCATGGTTCCCAACAAGGAGCAGTTCAACACCCCTGGCCGGCTCGATATTCTGCCCATCCCGTTCCTTTCCGATATTCCGATCATCGGGCCGATCCTGTTCGAGCAGTCAATTGCCGGCTACCTCATGTACGTGGCCGTTGCCGTGGTGTGGTTCGGCCTGTTCAAGACCCGGTGGGGCCTTCGCGTGCGCGCTGTCGGTGAGCACCCGCAGGCTGCCGACACACTGGGCATCAACGTCAACGCCACCCGCTTCTGGAACGTGACGTTGGGAGGGGCCGTGGCGGGCATCGGTGGAGCAGTGTTCACGCTGGTAACCATCGACTCCTTCACCAAGGAAATCTCCGGCGGCCGCGGCTTCATCGCCTTGGCTGCACTGATTTTCGGCCGCTGGAACCCGATTGGAGCCTTCCTGGCATCGCTGCTGTTCGGGTTCGCGTACAACCTGCAATCGATCCTGGGCATCATTGGTACCCCGGTGCCCAGCCAGTTCATGGCCATGCTGCCGTATCTGGTGACCATCTTCGCCGTCGCGGGTTTGGTGGGTAAGTCGCGGCCACCGGCCGCCAGCGGCATACCGTACGTGAAGGGTTGACCATGCCGACTCTTCACGACGGGTATGTCGATTGGGCCGCCCTGGAAGCCGCTGCGGTGTCCGCCATGGAGCGGGCCTACGCACCGTATTCCAAGTTCCCGGTGGGGGCTGCGGCCCTCACCGAGGACGGCAGGATCATCAGCGGTTGCAACGTGGAGAACGCCAGCTACGGGCTGACGCTCTGCGCCGAATGTTCGTTGGTGGGCCAGCTCCACATGTCCGGCGGTGGCCGGCTCGCCGCCTTCTATTGCGTGGACGGCCAAGGCAACATCCTCATGCCGTGCGGACGCTGCCGCCAGTTGCTGTACGAATTCAGGGCGCCGGGCATGCAGCTCATGACAACGCAGGGAATCAAATCCATGGACCAGGTGCTGCCTGACGCCTTCGGTCCCGAAAACCTGGAGGAAACCACGTGACCAGCACCGAAGCGTTCGACGCCGTCCAGATCATTTCCATCAAGCGGGACAAAGGCACTCTCAGCGCCGAACAGATCGACTGGACCATCGACGCCTACACCCGTGGCGTCATCGCCGAAGAACAGATGGCCGCGTTGAACATGGCCATCCTGCTCAACGGAATGGACCGTGCAGAGATCTCCCGTTGGACTTCGGCGATGATCGCCTCGGGGGAGCGGATGGACTTTTCCTCCCTGACAAGGCCCGACGGCGGCATGAAGGCTACCAGCGACAAACACTCCACCGGTGGGGTGGGGGACAAGATCACGCTGCCGTTGGCACCCTTGGTGGCCGTTTTCGGCGTCGCGGTTCCGCAACTCTCCGGCCGCGGCCTCGGCCACACCGGAGGGACGCTGGACAAGCTCGAAGCCATTCCCGGGTGGCGCGCGAACTTGAGCAACGACGAGATCATGGCCCAGCTGCAGGACGTCGGGGCGGTCATTTGTGCTGCCGGTTCCGGCCTCGCTCCGGCTGACAAGAAGCTGTACGCGTTGCGTGACGTTACCGGAACAGTGGAAGCCATACCGCTGATTGCCTCTTCGATCATGAGCAAGAAGATCGCGGAGGGTACGGGCTCGTTGGTGCTGGACGTCAAGGTAGGTTCCGGCGCCTTCATGAAGGATGAGGCTCGGGCGCGGGAGCTCGCCGAAACCATGGTGGCCCTGGGCAAGGACGCCGGCGTGCACACCGTTGCGCTGATCACGGATATGTCCACGCCGCTCGGGTTGACCGCCGGAAACGCGATCGAGGTCCAGGAATCAGTGGAAGTCCTTGCCGGCGGTGGTCCGGAAGACGTCGTCGAATTGACGGTCCGGCTGGCGGAGGAAATGCTGGCGGGCGCGGGCATCCACGATGCCGATCCTGCGGCGGCCCTCAAAGACGGACGGGCCATGGACGTCTGGAACCGGATGATCGAAGCCCAGGGCGGCGACCCCCGCGCTGCCCTGCCGGTGGCCCGCGAATCCGAGGTGGTCTACGCTCCGGCAGATGGTGTCCTGGTGGGTCTGGATGCGCTGTCCGTGGGTGTTGCCGCGTGGCGGCTGGGAGCAGGGCGGGCACGCAAGGAGGACCAGGTCCAGGCCGGCGCGGGAGTCCGGATGCACGCCAAGCCCGGCGCGTTGGTCCGCGCAGGCGAGCCCTTGATGACTCTCCTGACGGACACGCCTGAGAAGTTCGATCGGGCGAAGGAAGCGCTCCAGGACGCGGTAGTGATCGCGCCAGAGGGGTCCCGCCCGGCGCATCAGCTCATTATCGACCGGATCGCCTAGGCTGAATATCCGGGTTGCCCGCATCGGGCAACCCGGAATATCCGTCATCCGGCACCAATGGGGAGCCGGCTACCGTGAGGAAACCGTGCAGGCCATCAACGATTTCATCCTCGCCGCAGCGGAGCAGCCGTGGGTGTTGTTCCTCGTGCTGGCGTGCTGCGTCATTGATGGTTTCTTCCCGCCCATTCCCAGCGAATCCGTGGTGGTGGGACTCAGCGCAGTCTCAGGCAGCAGCGGTTCGCCCAACGTGTGGCTGCTGGGTCTGATGGCGGCGATAGGAGCGTTCTCCGGGGACAATATCGCCTACATCATTGGCCGCCGCATCGGCATCCAACGGTGGCGTTGGATGCGCACCCAGCGCATGCAGGGCGCTTTCCGCTGGGCGGGCAAGGAACTCCGACGCCGGGCCGCCTCCCTCATCATGGTTGCCCGATTCATCCCCATTGGCAGGGTTGCCGTCAACCTGACTGCAGGTGCCACCCACTTCAACCACCGCCGCTTTGTGGCCTTCACTGCCATGTCAGCCGTTCTATGGGCGAGCTATTCCGTGGTGCTCGGGTACTTCTTCGGGGTCTGGTTCGAGGACAACCATCTGCTGGGCGCCGTCATCGCCATAGTGGTGGCTGTGATCCTGGGGGTCATCATTGATCGCATCATCAGCAGGGTCCGTGGATCCGTCCCCTTGGACGGGTCGAATATCCCCGATGAAAGTGCCCCGCCTCCACCCACGGTATGACACGGACCGGCCCGGAAGATCAGCCCGGTGGTTGACGACGCCACAGCATGCCCGCCGATAGCGTTAACGTGTGATCCCAAGGCTGGGGCGTAGCGAACGACGTCCCGGCCATGGGACACTAAGAGCGACTTCCGTCACAGTGTCAAGTCATATTCGTCTAGGAGCTACCCCCGCGTGGAGTTTTTGAACCAAATGCTCGAGCATGCAGCCGGGCAGCCCTGGATTTACCCGGTACTCCTGGTTTTCTTCTTCATTGACGGATTTGCCACGATTCTTCCCAGCGAAACAGCCATCGTTGGCCTCTCGGCGCTGTCCCTTCACAGCGGGGAGCCCAACCTGTGGATCCTGGGTGCGACCGCACTGGTGGGTGCCATGGCAGGCGACAACATGGCCTACATGCTGGGCCGGAAGATCGGCCTCACCCGATGGAAGTGGATGCGCAGGCCCAAGGTCCAGAAGATGTTCGGCTGGGCGCAATATGAGTTGGACAAGCGCGGGGCGGTGTTGATCTTTACGGCCCGCTACATTCCGTGGGGTCGCGTTGCCGTCAACTACGTTGCCGGGCAGACCGGATTCCGCCACAGGACCTTCTTCTGGCTGGACGCTTTCGCCTGCGTTACCTGGGTTGCCTACTCCATCGGCATCGGCCTGCTCGCAGGGCAGTGGGTTCACAACAACCCGCTCCTGGGTGTCGGCATTGCCGTGGCCTTCGCAGTGGTTCTGGGCATCGTGGTGGACCACGCACTGCGCTGGTGGCACAAGCACTTGGAAAAGAAGGACGCGGCTCGTGCGGCGGCCACGGGCAGCGAAGTCCCCGGGGCGGATGCCTCGGAAAAGGCGGCTGCCGGCGTCGACCTCTCCAAGCCTGCCAGTTAAGCCTGCCTCTCCCTGGCGTGCGAAGCGGGCCTTGGGCGTTGTCGGGGGACTAGTCTTAGTACGTGACTGAGCCCATTGTTGACGCTGCCCCTGCCCTCGACTTCGACCTGAAGAGCCTTCCCAAGGTTTCCCTCCACGATCACCTGGATGGAGGACTCCGCCCCGCCACCATCATTGAACTGGCCCAGGCTGCCGGCCATACGCTGCCGTCTACTGACCCTGTTGCGTTGGGCGAATGGTTCCGCGAATCTGCCGACTCCGGCTCGCTGGTCCGCTACCTGGAGACATTCGACCACACGATCGCCGTCATGCAGACCAGGGAAGGCCTGTTCCGGGTTGCCAAGGAATTCGTTGAAGACCTCGCCGAAGACGGCGTTGTCTACGGCGAAGTCCGTTGGGCACCCGAGCAGCACCTGCAGAACGGCCTGACCCTGGACGAGGTAGTGGAGGCTGTCCAGGCCGGCCTTGAAGCCGGTGTGGATGCGGCCGAAGAACGCGGCCAGCAGATCCAGGTCGGACAGCTCATCACCGCCATGCGGCATGCCGACCGCGGCCAGGAAATCGCCGAACTCGCCGTACGCCACCGCGCCAACGGCGCTGTGGGCTTTGACATTGCCGGTGCCGAAGACGGCTTCCTCCCCTCCCGCTTCAAGGACGCCTTCACGTACCTGGCCGAGAACAACTTCCCCGCAACTGTCCATGCCGGTGAGGCCGCTGGCCTGGACAGCATCCAATCGGCACTGGTGGACGGACGCGCCTTGCGCCTCGGCCACGGTGTCCGCATCGCCGAAGACATCACGGTTGAGTTTGAAGACAACTCGGACGACGACGGCGAGGACACCATCGGCATGGTGACAATCGGCAGCGTGGCGGCCTGGGTACGCGACCGCGGAATCGCCCTGGAGATCTGCCCGTCATCCAACCTTCAGACCGGCGCCATCTCCACCTTCGGTGAAGGCATCGAAAGCCACCCCGTCGACATGCTCTTCCAGCTCGGTTTCAACGTCACCATCAACACCGACAACCGGCTCATGAGCGGGGTCACCCTGACGGACGAGTTCGAGCTCCTGGTGGAGACTTTCGACTACGACCTCGACGATCTGCTTGAGCTGACGCTCAACGCCGCAGAGGCAGCGTTCCTGCCTTTGGACGAGCGCGAAGCGTTGGTCGAGTACATCAACGATGCCTACGCCAACCTCGGCTAAGGACAATCCTGCCGTTCCGGCCATCGACGTACTGATCGCGACCATCGCCTCGCTGCGTGAGCATTGCCCATGGATGGGCGCGCTGACGCACGAGTCCTTGGTTGAGTACTTGATCGAGGAAGCCTACGAAGTGGTGGATTCGATCGAGTCCGGCGCTGTTGACGACGAACTTCCCGGCGAGCTGGGTGATGTGCTGCTACAGGTAGTGCTTCACGCCCGGCTCGCCGAGGAGCGCGGCAGTTTCGACTTTGAGGCTGTTGCGCGCGGCATCAACGCCAAGATGGTCCGACGAAACCGGCACGTCTTCAAAGCGGACGGTTCCCTGCAGGAGAGTTTCCCGGCGAGTGTCGAGGAAATCATCCTCAAGTGGGACGCCGCCAAACGTGCGGAGAAACCAGAGCGGGAGGATCCCTTCGAAGGCATTCCGCCGCACCTTCCGGCGTTGGCAGCAGCGCAGAAGTCCCTGGAACGGGCAGCCCGCGCGGGACTGCCGGTTGACGCCCGCAGCCGCCCGGCCGACGTCGTGGTTCCTGTCATCCCAGCCTCGGAAGAGGCGCTCGGTGAGCTGTTGTTCGCCGTCGTCGCCGGGGCCAGGGAGCAGGGTCTCGACGCCGAACGGGCCCTCCGCGCAGCGGTTCGATCGTTCCAGAACGGGCACGCCCGGCCTTCATGACGTGAGCCTTTGGAAGCCGTGCCGTAACCTAAGCCACTCTCGACTACGCTAGTAGCGACGAGGACGTTGAGAATTTCCCTCCACATTCCTGTAATTCGCCCATAAGGAGCACATCCATGGCGCTTATCGATGCCATCCACGCACGCGAGATCCTTGATTCCCGCGGAAACCCGACCGTAGAAGTTGAGGTCCTGCTCTCCGACGGCCAGATCGGCCGCGCAGCAGTTCCCTCCGGTGCCTCCACCGGCGAGCACGAGGCCGTTGAGCTTCGCGACGGCGACAAGGGCCGTTACCTCGGCAAGGGTGTCCAGAAGGCCGTTGACGCCGTCATCGACGAGATCTCCCCGGCCCTGATCGGCTTCGACGCCACTGACCAGCGCAGCATCGACCAGGCCATGATCGATCTCGACGGTACCCCGAACAAGAGCAAGCTCGGCGCCAACGCCATCCTGGGTGTTTCCCTGGCCGTTGCCAACGCTGCCGCAGCTTCCTCCGACCTGCCGCTGTACAAGTACCTGGGTGGCCCGAACGCCCACGTTCTGCCGGTTCCGCTGATGAACATCCTCAACGGTGGCTCGCACGCAGACTCCGATGTGGACATCCAGGAATTCATGATCGTCCCGATCGGTGCCGAGACCTTCTCCGAGGGCCTGCGCTGGGGCGTCGAGGTTTACCACAACCTCAAGGCCGTCCTCCAGGAAAAGGGCCTCTCCACGGGCCTTGGCGACGAGGGTGGCTTCGCCCCCAACCTGCCGTCCAACCGTGCTGCCCTGGACTTGATCCAGGAAGCCATCAAGAACGCCGGCTACACCCCGGGCACGGATATCGCCCTGGCCTTGGATGTTGCCTCTTCCGAGTTCTACAAGGAAGGTGCTTACCAGTTCGAAGGCAAGGCGCTTTCTGCCGCAGAGATGAGCGCCTACTACGCCGAGCTCGTTGCCGACTACCCGCTGGTCTCCATCGAAGACCCGCTGGACGAGAACGACTGGGAAGGCTGGAAGACCCTCACCGACACCATCGGTGACAAGGTCCAGCTGGTTGGCGACGACCTCTTCGTCACCAACCCGGTCCGCCTGCAGCAGGGCATCGACGCCGCCACGGCAAACTCCCTGCTGGTCAAGGTCAACCAGATCGGTTCCCTGACCGAGACTCTGGATGCCGTTTCCCTGGCCCAGCGCTCCGGCTACACCACCATCACCTCGCACCGCTCCGGCGAAACCGAGGACACCACCATTGCTGACATCGCCGTTGCCACCAACGCGGGCCAGATCAAGACCGGTGCCCCGGCCCGCTCCGAGCGCGTTGCCAAGTACAACCAGCTGCTGCGTATCGAAGAAGAACTCGACGACGCCGCACGCTACGCCGGCCGCAGCGCGTTCCCGCGTTTCAAGGGCTAGCATTCCGCGAAATCCGGTAACCGGTGGCTATGGTGGAAAGACCATAGCCACCGGTTCTGTTTAACGCTTGCCTGCGGAACCGCGGGCGCAGCGAGGATTCAGGGCAGGCACTGTGCTGGTTCCAGTCCGTCACACAAGCAAGCGCAGCAACCCGCCAGGCAAGCACCGGGCATTACAGGAGTGTCATGGCCACCCGTCGTCCAAAGGTTCCCAGGGCCGACGCCCTTGGTAGGCCAAACAGCGCAGGCCGGCCGTCCGGCGCGGCCCCGCGCTCCTCCGCTGCAGGATCCAACGGCTCAGGCTCCGGCGACGCCGAGGTCATCAAGGCGGAGTTTGGCGGTACGCGCACGGCCGGAGGATCGTCGACGCCGGCAACCGGCACCAGGGCGCCCGCGTCCGGTACCAAAACCCCCGCGTCCGGTACCAAAACCCCCGCGTCCGGTACCAAAGCCCCGTCTGCTGGGTCCACCCAGTCCACTGCGTCACGTTCGGCCAACGGGAAAGCACCCGGCACGGCGAAAAGCCCTGCCCGCGGCAAGAATCCAGCAGCTGATAAGGCCGGCGCCCCCGCCAAGGATGCCCGGGACCTCGACCCCGTTCCAGCCAAAGCGTTCTCAGGACGAATGCTTGCGCTGGCTGTGGTCATGATTGCCATCACCATCATGCTGGCCCCCACGGTCAAGATCTTTTTGGAGAAGCGCGCTGAGATTTCCGCCCTGGAGGCCGAGATTGCCAGCAGGAAAGCCGAGCAAACGGAGCTCAACAAGCAGCTCTCCCGGTGGCAGGATCCCAACTATGTGAAACAGCAGGCCCGAGACCGCATTAACATGGTTATGCCGGGTGAAACGGGCTACTGGGTGTTTGGCGGGGACGAAACCGCCGGCACACCGGGTGGCCGCACCGGTTCAGGATCATCCGCAAACCCGGCAAATCTGCCCTGGGTGGATGCTCTCTGGGAGTCAATCAGACGATCGGCAACAGACTAGACGCGGTGCCCGCCGCCGTCGTGTCCGCATGGGACACGACAACAAGGGCAGGAAGGTTGGCAGCGCAAGTGGAAGAGAACACGGCAGCCGTGCCGCAGGAATCCCGCCAGCCATCAGCTCACGATCTCGAGGTCCTCAGCCGCCAGCTCGGCCGGCCCGTGCGGGACGTCGTGGAGATCCCTGCACGCTGTGTGTGCGGCAACCCGCTGGTTGCTGCCACCGCGCCGCGGCTGAGCAACGGAACACCGTTTCCCACGACGTTTTACCTGACCCACCCCGTCATCACTTCCGCAGTGTCGCGGTTGGAGGCCGGTGGACTCATGAATGAGATGAACGAGCGACTGACCGCCGACCAGGAACTGGCCGGCGCCTATCACGGCGCCCACGAGGCCTACCTGCAGGCACGTAATGAAATCGCCGGTCGATCCGGCACGGGGGCCGTGCCTGAAATTGCCGGCATCTCCGCCGGCGGGATGCCCACCCGCGTCAAGTGCCTCCATGTCCTGGTGGGCCACTCGCTGGCAGCTGGTCCAGGCGTGAATCCGCTGGGTGATGAGGCCCTGGAGTCCATCACTGAGTGGTGGACGAAGGACCGGTGCTACTGCGACGGCGCGTGGGATACCGCTGGCGAGGCACCGTCGCGGGACCTGAGCCGGCATGGTCCGCAGGGATTGCCGGACATCGTGGGGCGGCCCGCCCCGGTACGGAAGGCTAAGGCGGACCACGCTGCACCGCCAGAGGAAGGCACAGCATGAGCCGCGTCGCAGCCATTGACTGCGGGACCAACTCCATCCGCCTCCTGATCGCAGACGCTGCCGCGAACGGAGCTCCCGGTCCCTTGGCCGACGTCGTGCGTGAAATGCGCGTGGTGCGCCTGGGGCAAGGCGTGGATGCCACGGGCGAGCTTGCCCCGGAAGCCCTGGAACGGACCTTCGCTGCCACGCGCGAGTACGCAACGCTTATCAAGGAACACGGCGCCGAGCGGATCCGCTTCGCCGCGACGTCTGCAACACGTGATGCCCGCAACCGCCAGGTCTTCGTGGACGGCATCAGGGATCTCCTGGGCGTGGAGCCCGAGGTCATCTCCGGTGATGAGGAGGCCGCTCTCTCCTTCGCCGGTGCCAGCAGCGTCCTGCCGGCTACGGGGGAGGACGCCATCCTGGTGGTGGATCTTGGCGGCGGCAGTACCGAATTTGTCCTGGGTGATTCCAGCGGTGTCATTGCCGCCCGTTCCGTGGACATTGGCTGTGTGCGGCTGACCGAACGTCACCTCCGCAGCGATCCGCCCAACGCTGCGGAAATCGCAGCAGCAGAGGCCGACGTCGATGCCGCGCTTGATCTTGCAGCTTTGACGGTGCCGCTTGGCCGCGCCACTGCCGTGGTTGGCGTGGCGGGCTCCATCACCACCATCACTGCCCACGCACTTGGCTTGAGCGAGTACCAGCCTGGCCGGATCCATGGAGCTTCCCTGGACCTCGAAACCATCAGCGACGCTGCTACCAACTTGCTGGAAATGACCCGCGACGAACGCGCAGCACTTCCTTACATGCATCCGGGCCGCGTTGACGTCATTGGAGCCGGCGCCTTGGTGTGGCGCCGTATTCTGACCCGCTTGGCCAGTGTGAGCAACGGGAACATCCGCACAGCGGTCTCCAGCGAACACGACATCCTGGACGGCATCGCTC
This sequence comes from Paenarthrobacter sp. NPDC056912, assembly GCF_042786555.1. NCBI lineage: Bacteria > Bacillati > Actinomycetota > Actinomycetes > Micrococcales > Micrococcaceae > Paenarthrobacter > Paenarthrobacter sp. NPDC056912. The sequence goes on along the minus strand of NZ_JBHUCD010000008.1, from coordinate 69,159 downwards.
TGAGCATCCGGGCTGGCGAATGACCTTGCGATTCCGCCGCACCGTTTCTGCCGCGCTGGCCACCACCCTGGCTGGCGGGGCGCTGGCCGGTGTGCTGTTGACGGCTCCGGCTGCCAGCGCCGACGCCTGGCGGGACAAGGAATATTGGCTCAAGGAATCCGGGATTACCAATGCCTGGCAGGTTTCCAAGGGAGCCGGCGTCAAGGTCGCCATCATCGACAGCGGCATTGACGGAAACCATCCTGACCTCAAGGGCGCCGTGGTGGGCGGAACGGACGTTTCCGGCGCGGGGGCTCCCAACGGACAAAAGAGCATCGGCGCCAAGACCGAGCACGGCACCCTGGTGGCCACCATGCTCGCCGGTCGCGGTCACACGACGCCCACGGCATCGCCGTCGGCGTCGCCGTCAACGAGCCCCACCGTTCCTCCGGCCGGGGGACCGGACGGCATCACTGGCGTAGCACCTGAAGCCGAGATCCTGGCGGTTTCGACGTGGCTTGGCTCGCCCAACCCCGCCGGCAAGACGGACCAGGAACAAATTCCCGATGCCGTGCGCTGGGCCGTGGACAACGGTGCCAAAGTCATCAACATTTCCCTCGGCAGTACCTCGCCCGATTGGCCCCAGAGCTGGGACGCGGCGTTCCTGTACGCCGAGCAGAAGGACGTGGTGATCGTTGCCGCAGCGGGCAACCGCGTAGGTGGCAACATCCAAGTTGGCGCCCCGGCCACCATTCCCGGAGTCCTCACCGTCGCGGGCCTCGATGGCGAAGGACGCGCCAGCGTTGACTCTTCTTCCCAGGGCATCAGCATCGGAGTGGCAGCCCCTGCAGAGAAACTGGTGGGCGGCCTGCCTGGTGGCGGGTACGCGGAATGGGCGGGAACGTCCGGCGCGGCACCTATCGTCTCCGGCGTGGCGGCTCTCATTCGTTCCAAGTGGCCGGAGATGAGCGCCAACCAGGTCATCAACAGGATTGTCACCACGGCCAAGGACGCTGGCGCCCCTGGCAAGGACCCCCTTTACGGTTATGGCATCCTCAATGCCGAAGCCGCGCTGAAGGATGATGTGCCTGCCGCCGCGTCCAACCCGCTGGGATCCATCGCGGACTGGATCCGGGTCCATCGTCGGGGGGACTTCAGCACCCCGTCCGAGGCCCCGGTCGCGAGCCCGACCAGCGCAGCCCCTACCCTCGCCGATCCCACCGTTCCGGCAGCCAAGACGCCGGCCACCATGGACGATGCCCTTCCGGCCGCCGTCGTACTGGGTTTCGGGGGCCTTTTCGCGGCCATTGTGGCCGGCGCGGCGATCCAGTTGCGAAGGGTTTACCGGAACCCTCCTGCGACGCCCGAAGAGGCCGAAACAGGCGTGTTGGAAACGGTGGATCCACCCGCCAAGAAGTAGTTAGTGAAGATTTTCACAAAGTGCTGTACTCTGGTTTCATGGCAACCACCCCAGAGCTCATTGACCGTCCCCGGGTTCTCGTCGTCGGCGGCGGCTACGTCGGCCTCTACGTAGCCCTCAAATTGCAGAAGAAGATCGCGAATGCCGGTGGCATCGTCACCGTCGTGGATCCACTGCCCTACATGACTTACCAGCCCTTCCTCCCGGAAGTTGCTGGTGGCAACATCGAGGCACGCCACGCCGTCGTCTCCCACCGTCAGCACCTCAAGCAGACTGAGCTCATCCAGGGCCGCGTCACCAGCATCGACCACGCCAACCGGACTGCGGTCATCGCACCGTCCGATGGTGGCGAAAACTTCGAAATCCCGTACTTCGACGTCGTCATTGCGGCCGGTGCCATCACGCGCACCTTCCCCATCAAGGGCCTCGCGGACAAGGGCATTGGCCTGAAGACCATCGAGGAAGCCGTTGCATTGCGCAATAAGGTGCTCGAGCGTATCGAAGCTGCCTCCACCATGACGGACCCGGCCGAGCGTGCCAAGGCCCTCACCTTCGTGGTTGTCGGTGGCGGTTTTGCCGGCATCGAGTGCCTCACCGAAATGGAAGACCTGGCCCGCGCTGCGGTCCGCAACAACCCGCGCATCAACCAGGAAGAAGTCCGCTTCATTCTGGTTGAAGCCATGGGCCGCATCATGCCCGAGGTCACCGCTTCCCAGGCCGAATGGGTTGTGGAGCACCTCCGCAGCCGCGGCATCGAAGTTCTCCTCAACACCTCCCTGGACAGCGCCGAGGGCAACCTCAAGCTGATCAACCTCCCGGACAAGACTCCGGCACAGGAAGTCGAAGCAGACACCCTGGTGTGGGCTGCCGGTGTGCAGGCCAACCCGATGATCCGCTCCACCGACTTCCCGCTGGAACCCCGCGGCCGTGTCCGCGTCCTCCCGGACCTGCGCATCGCCGGCGATGAAGGCATCATCGAGAACGCCTGGGCAGCCGGCGACATCGCCGCTGTTCCGGACCTCACAGGCAAGGGCCTGCCGGACGGTACTTGCGTACCGAACGCCCAGCACGCACTGCGCCAGGCCAAGAAGCTTGCAAAGAACCTGTGGGCTTCCCGCTGGGACAAGCCGCTGCACGACTACAAGCACAAGAACCTTGGTGCTGTTGCCGGCTTCGGCGAGTGGAAGGGTGTTGCGAACATCAACCTTCTGGGCCGCATCGGCCTTAAGGGCGGACTCGCCTGGCTTGCCCACCGTGGTTACCACGGCATGGCAATGCCCACGTTCGAGCGCAAGTTCCGCGTTGTCTTCGGCTGGATCCTGGCCTTCTTCGCAGGCCGCGACACCACGCAGCTGATTGACCTCGACAACCCGCGCGGTGCCTTCGTGGCCGCGGCGACGCCGGCCCCCAAGCCTGCTGCTGCCCCGGCACCTGCAGAGGCCAAGCCTGTTGTTGAAGAAGCCAAGACTCCGGTGGCTGCTGACGCCAAGTAATACACGCCCGACGGCGGCTGCTCCCTCAGCGGAGTGGCCGCCGTCGGTGTTTAAGCAGTTGCGCCGGTGCCGCCCCTAGACTGTTTCCATGTCCGGTGAAACCGATCTGAAGACGCTCCTGGAATCCCTGCACCCCGTGGTCCGAGACGGCGACTATGTCTACGCCCTCTGGCCGCACGGCCGTCCGCTGGAAGGTGCCATTGAGGCGGCTGTCCGAGAAGCTGAAGGCCTTACGGTTGTCCTTCACAGGGATGAGGCCGACAAGCTGGGCCTCGGCTACGACTTTGTGGCGGCGTGGATCACGCTGCAGGTCCACTCGGCCCTCGAGGCCGTGGGGCTGACCGCCGCAGTCAGCGCCGCCCTGACGCACGCGGGAATCAGCTGCAACGTGCTGGCAGGATTCCATCATGACCACCTCCTGGTTCCCTCCTCCGATGCCGATCGCGCCCTGGAGGTGCTCCGGCTCCTGGCCCGCGGCGTGGTTCTGCGTTCCGAGCGGCCGGAGGACCGGCCCGCAATCCTGGAACTGACGGCACGTGCCTTCTCCGTCTCACCGGTGACGGGCGAGCCCGTCGAGGGCACGCCAATAGAGGTCAGGCTGCTCCGGGAGCTATTTGATTGCCGCGAGTACATCCCGGATTTCAGCATCGTTGCCGAGATCGGTGGGGAAATCGTGGGTCACGCCATCAGCACCAGGGGACGGGTAGGGGACCTGGATCTCATTGCGTTAGGTCCCATCGGCGTGCTTCCGCCATTTCAGCGGCGCGGGGTTGGTTCGGCCCTGATGCGTGAGACGGCGGCCCGGGCCGTGGCCGCCGGTGAGCCCGGCATCGCCCTGCTCGGCAGCCCCGTGTATTACCCGCGCTTCGGCTATGTACCAGCCACGTCGTTGGGCGTAGAGCCGCCTGAGGCGGCGTGGGGCGACCACTTCCAGCTGTTGGCCTTGCCGGGATGGCCCGACGACGTCCACGGTACCTTCCGCTACGCGGAGCCATTCAACACGCTGTAGCTGGGATACCATGGTCCGGGCGCCCCAGTAGCCCAATTGGCAGAGGCAGCGGACTTAAAATCCGCGTGTTGTGGGTTCGAGTCCCACCTGGGGCACTTCGGCAGGGAGAGTCCTGTCTCTCTTCTGCCCATCACCTTTATCGTTCAGCGACTTTTCCCAGCAAGCTCGGAGATTCCCCACAGGCAACGAGTGTTATAGGGATGTGACCTGAATCACTTATTTTCGTGGATCAATTGCACTAGTTTGAGTCGTAATCAGGAACACCTGAGTAAATCGCATCAAAGGCAGTTCGCACCTTTCGATCGAGGAGACAACGCATGTTTGATCTTTCCCCAGCGGCGCCCCGAGCCGCCAAGCTAACAGCGCTTGGCATTGGGGTCGCTCTCTTGGCCACAGCTTGTGGTGGGTCATCGACTCCAACCCAGACTGGGTCTTCATCCGCCGCCGCAGCAGGCATCTCCTGCCCGGCACCGAGCGCCGGGGCGGGAGCCGGTAACAGCCAGGCTGCCACCAACGCGGGACCTGTACCTCCCTCGACCACCACCACAGCCACGCCGCTTAAGCTTGGTTCGCTCCTGCCGACAACGGGGTCGCTGGCGTTCCTCGGCCCGCCCGAAATTGCCGGTGTCAACCTTGGCATCAAGGAAGTCAACGACGCCGGCGGCGTTTTGGGTGCCCCTGTCTCCGTGGTCCACCGCGATTCCGGTGACACCAAGACTGACATCGCTACGCAGTCCACCACAGCTCTGCTGGGTCAGGGTGTCAGCGCGGTGATTGGCGCAGCCTCGTCCGGTGTTTCCAAGACGGTTATCAACCAGATCACCGGCGCCGGCGTTATCCAGTTCTCGCCGGCAAACACCTCGCCTGACTTCACCACGTGGGACGATAAGGGCCTTTACTGGCGGACCGCGCCGTCCGATGTCCTGCAGGGTAAGGTCCTCGGCAACTACATGGCCACCTGTGGTGCCCAGACCGTCGGCATGATCGTCCTGAACGACGCTTACGGCACGGGTCTGCAGAAGAACGTCAAGGAGGCCTTTGAGGCCGCCGGCGGCAAGGTCGTTGCTGAAGAACTCTTCAACGAAGGCGACTCGCAGTTCAGCAGCCAGGTTGACAAGGTTCTCGCTGCCAAGCCTGACGCCATCGCACTGATCACCTTCGACCAGGCCAAGAGCATCGTCCCCCTGATCACCGGCAAGGGCGTCAAGCCCACGCAGCTGTTCATGGTTGACGGCAACACCTCGGACTACAGCAAGGACTTCCAGGCAGGCACCTTGAAGGGCGCACAGGGAACCATTCCCGGTACGTTCGCCAAGGATGACTTCAAGAAGAAGCTCCTGGCTATCGACCCGGCCCTGAAGGACTACAGCTACGCAGGTGAATCCTACGATGCCGTGAACCTGATCTCGCTGGCCTCCGAGGCAGCGAAGAGCACCAAGGGCACGGACATCGCAGCCAAGCTGAAGGAAGTTTCCGAAGGCGGCGAGAAGTGCACGAGCTTCGCAGCCTGCGTCACGCTGCTCCGCGAGGGCAAGGACATCGACTACGACGGCCAGTCCGGTCCGGTAACGTTCTCCGACGCTGGTGACCCCACAGAGGCGTACATCGGTATCTACGAATACCAGGATGACAACACCTACAAGCCGGTCCGCGAGGAGTTCGGCAAGCTCTAAGCCGAACACCTGCAGGCCGCAGTAACCAACAGGTCCCCTTCCTCTCGGAAGGGGACCTGTTCTGCTGTGCGTGCGAAGCTGCTAGTTGCGATACGGTTCAAAGCCGGTGAGGACCCGCTCAACCATCCGGACGCCCTGCTGCTCGAATACGGAGTCTCCCGTCTGGTGGGCCCAGACAACGGTTCCGACGGCCTGGTTGATGTTCTCCAGCCTCCACAGCTCGCCCTCCGGGCCCTGGGAGACAGTCCTGCCCAAACCCTCGAAGAACGCAGCCTGCAAGCGTGGAGCGGCCAGGAGTTGCTGATGACTGAGCCTCACCAGGTCGTGGACCCAGGGGCGTAATTCGGCACGTCCGAAGTCGATGATCCTGACCTCTTCGCCGTCCCGCAGCCAATTTCTAGGCTGGTAGTCACCATGGGTGGTCACCAGCTGCACGGGACCGAGGTGGTGGTCCGTGACGCCTTCACTGAGGCGGGCTAGTTGGTCCTCAGGCAGCAGTCCCTGTGCCCGTTGTATCCACGCCCGGGTTTTCCGTGCCAGGGCCGCAGGATAGTCGCTGGACACGGCTACGGGGCTGTGGAGCGCGGCGAGCAACGCACCCGCCTGACGATACGTCTCGGGTTCTGACTCAGCCGGTGTTCCCGCAACCGGGGATCCGGGCAGGTACGCGGTGACCAGGAGTCCGGCTTCCGCTGAAGCATGCTTGAGGACGGGCACCCTGCCCTCAAGCCCGGGCAGCCCCCGTGAATAGGCGGCGATCTCCCGGCGTATGTGGTGGCTGGTGAGGCTGGCTTTGACAATGTATTGGGCGTCGTCCCGGGTGGACAGCTGCAGGACTGTGGTGTCCTGCAAAGGCCAGGAATGGTCGTGGACTACGGTGAAGGGACCCAGCCAGGACGTCAAGAGGCCGGTCTGCTTTTGGGTGATCGCCGGGGTCATCAGTCCAGCATGACATCCCCGCGCGCCTGGCGGGACCAGGCGTGGAACCGTTCCCAATGGCGGGTTAACCACGGAGAACCCCGGGATACTGTCCCGGGGTTCTCCGTGGTGTAGGCGGCTGGTTGCCTAGACCTCGTCTGCCAAGGTTCCCAGATACAGCTGGATGACCTTGGGGTCTTTCATCAGCTCACGGCCGGTGCCGGTGTACGCGTCCTTGCCCTGATCCAGGACATAGCCGCGATCGCAGATCTGAAGGCAGCGGCGGGCGTTCTGTTCCACCATGATGACGGAGACACCGGCCCGGTTGATCTCGTGGACCCGGAGGAAGGTCTCGTCCTGCTTGACGGGGGAGAGGCCTGCCGAAGGCTCATCAAGGAGCAGCACGGCCGGGTCCATCATCAGCGCCCGTCCCATGGCCACCATCTGCCGTTCACCACCTGAGAGGGAGCCCGCGCGCTGGGCACGCCGCTTGGCCAGCTCAGGGAAGAGGCTGGTGACAAAATCGAAGCGCTCGGCGAACACCTTGGGCCGCTGGAAGAGGCCCATCTGCAGGTTCTCCTCAATGGTCAGCGTGGCAAACACATTGTTGGTCTGCGGGACGAAGCCAACGCCCTGGGTGACCAGTTTGTTGGCCTTCAAGCCAGTCAGGTCCTGTCCACGGACCACTACTGTGCCGGAGTGGACTTTCACCAGTCCGAACATCGCTTTCAGCAGGGTGGACTTGCCGGCGCCATTGGGGCCAATGATTCCGATCAGCTCACCCTTCCTGGCTTCGATGCTGCAGCCGTTGAGGATGTTGACTCCGGGGAGGTACCCGGCTACGAGATTGGTGACCTTGACGACCGAATCATCCGAGGGAGTGTCCGCCGATGCGGGCATTGCGCTGGTGGCGCTCATTTCTCGCCCTCCTTCTTGACTTCTTCAATGTCGGACAGGATGCCTGCGTCTTCGGTGCCCACAACCGACTCTTCGTCGGCCTCCAGTTCTGCCTCTAGTTCCTTGATGCCTTCTGCGTCGCCGAGGTCGACGTCGTGGTGGGCGCCCAAGTAGGCGTCGATGACGGCCGGGTTCTTCATGACTTCACCGGGAGGGCCTTCGGCCACGACCTTTCCTTCTGCCATGACCACCACCCAGTCGGCGATGTGGCGCACCATGTTCATGTCGTGCTCCACGAAGAGAACCGTCATGCCCTCGGCCTTGAGGTTCTTGATGTGGTCCAGCAGCGATTGCGTCAGGGCGGGGTTGACGCCGGCCATGGGCTCGTCGAGCATTACCAGCTTGGGTCGCACCATCAGCGAACGGGCCATTTCCAGGAGCTTGCGCTGGCCGCCCGAGAGGGATGCGGCGTAGTCATCCTTCTTGGCATCGAGCTTGAACTTTTCCAAGAGCACATGCGCCTGCGCCGTGATCTCTTTTTCGCGGCCACCCCACATGCCCTTGAACAGGGCCTTGGAGAGACTCTCGCCGGGTTGGTTGGCTGCCCCAAGGCGCATGTTCTCCATGACGGTCAGCTTGCCCATCACCTTGGTCAGCTGAAAGGTGCGGACCATGCCCATACGCGCCACTTTGTAGGAGGAAACGCCGGCCAGGCTGTTGCCTTCGAACTGCCACTTGCCCGTGTTGGGGGTGTCGAAGCCTGTGAGCAGGTTGAACAGGGTGGTTTTGCCGGCCCCATTGGGGCCGATCAACGCGGTGATCTTATGGCGGGGGATTTCAAGGTACTCGACATCCACTGCGTTGATGCCGCCGAAGGACCGTGTGACGTCCTCTGCCACCACAATGGGGTCGCGCTTTTTGCAGCCGGGAGTGTTTTCCCCCACCGCAATGGGCCGCGAGTCCGTCATGTAGTCGATGTTCTCAGCGTTGGCTGTGTTTGGTTCGTTGGTCTCACTCATGCGAAAGCAAGCTCCTTCTTATTGCCGAAGACGCCTTGCGGGCGGAAGATCATCAGCAGCATCAGCGCGACGCCCACAAGGATGTAACGCAGCTGGCCGGCTTGGACGGTGGTCAGCCACGTGATGGCGCCTGACTCGATGAGGCCGTAGAGCAGGCTCTGCGTCAGGGAGAGCACAACCCAGAAGATCATTGCTCCGATGACCGGCCCCAGAACAGTGGCCATGCCGCCAAGCAGGAGGCAGGTCCACAGGAAGAACGTCAGTTCCGTTCCGTAGTTGGAGGGCTGGACAGCGCCCCGGGGGAGAGTGAAAATCATGCCCGCCAAAGCGCCAAGTACGCCGCCGATGATCAGTGCCTGCATCTTGTAGGAGTACACGTTCTTGCCCAGCGACCTGACGGCATTTTCGTCTTCGCGAATACCCTTCAGCACACGGCCCCAAGGGCTGCGCATCAGCAGCCAGACCAGCAGGCAGCAGACAATCACCAGTCCCCAGCCCACGACGCGTATGAAGAAGTCGCGGTTGTTCATGCCCATATACGACCCTTCAGGGAAGGGATTCATGGAGAAGAAGCTGCCCTCAAAGGCGGCGAGGCCGTTGGCTGAGCCGGTGATTGAGGTGAGCTGGTTGGTGGTGACCACGTAGCGGACGATCTCCGCCGCGGCGATGGTGACGATAGCCAGGTAGTCTGCCCGAAGCCGCAGCGTCGGGATACCCAGGATGAACGCGAAGATCACCGAGCACAGGATCGCAATGACCAAGGCGATGAAGAAGGGGGCCTTGAAGGTCAGTGTCGAGATGGCGAAGCCGTAGGCTCCAACCGCCATGAATCCAGCCTGGCCGAAGTTCAACAGGCCTGAGTAGCCGAAGTGGACCGCGAGGCCCAAAGCGGCAAGTGCGTAGGCCGCCGTCGTCGGACTGAACATTTCGCCGAGGGCGCTGGAGAGAATAAATCCGAAGTCCATGGCCCGCTCCTAACCCACACGCTCACGCCGGCCGAGGATACCCTGCGGTCGGAACAGAAGGACAACAATCATGATGAACAGGGCTCCGACGTACTTGAGGTCTGCCGGAAGGCCGAACACTGTAGTCAGTTCCACGAAGATGCCGACGACGATCGAACCGATCAAGGCGCCGAATACGGTTCCCAAGCCACCGAGGGTCACGCCCGCGAAGATGAGCAGCAGGATTTGCGAGCCCATGTCGAAGGTGACACCTGGCCGGTAGTAGGCCCAGAGGATGCCGCCCAATGAAGCGAGGACACCGCCGACGATCCACACAATACGGATGACTGAATCGACGTCGATGCCCGACGCTGCCGCCAATGCAGGGTTGTCGGCCACGGCGCGGGTTGCCTTGCCGAGGCGGGTCTTGAGCAGGACGATGCCGATCAAGGCGATGACAACCGCACTGATGACCAAGGACCAGAGGTTGTTCGGCGAGATGGACACAGGACCAAGCTGGATCTCAGCGCTCTGGGCACCGGGCAGTTGCTGCGTTGCGCCGCCGAAGAAGAACTGGATGACGTAGCGGATGGCCAGCGCGAGGCCGATGCTGACGATCATCATGGGGACAAGGCCCGAGCCGCGACGCCTCAACGGACGCCAGAGTCCGGCATCCTGGACGTAACCGAAGAGTCCGCCGCCCACCAGGGCGAGCAGGATGGCCAGCCAGAAAGGCAGGCCGATGCCGTTGAACATGAACACCAGCACCGCGCCGAGCGTCACCATTTCGCCGTGGGCAAAGTTGGTGAGGCCCGTGGTGCCAAAGATCAGGGATAGGCCGACAGATGCCAGTGCGAGCAGCAGCCCGAAACTGAGACCTGCCACCAGGCGGTTGAGGAGGTTTTGGCCGAAGTCCTGCTGTTGGACCACGATGCCTTTGCCGAACGCAAAGATCACGGACAAGTTGGACGTCTGGCTGAAGCTGACGTCGCGGGGATTGTCCTGGCCGTCCGCTAGCTTGATGCCCTCGGGCAAGGTGGAGGTATCAAGTTCTACGGTGTATGTGCCTTGCACGGGAACGCCGATGCTCCAGGCGCCGTTGGACCCGGAGGTGGCTTCACCTTCGAACCCGTTGCCGGTGGCTTTGATTTTCACCCCGGGTATTGGTGCGCGGGCATCATCGCGGAGGAAGCCGCTGATGTTGTTTTGGAAAGTGGTTGGTGTTGGCGAAGGCGAGGGGGTGGTTGCCTCCGCCGCGGGGGCGGCGATCAACAGAGTGGCGATGAGGGCAGCAAAGAATGCCCCCACGACTCTCTGCAGTCCCTTGGACCGTCTGATGGACGGGTCGCTCAGTGTGCTTCTCAAAATGGAAACCTCCACAGTGGGGGTGGTCCCGGCTGCGCCATTGCAGCCGGTGCGAACGGTCATGGGGCTTGTGAACAGTTCTTGCCAAGCTGCCTCGATGTGATCTAAGTCACCCATGTGAGGCCAATGCTACCGCTCGGTGCAAGCAAAGAATGCACGGAACGGGGGTCCTTAGATCGCGATCAGATAACAACTGTGAAGCTGCGGACAACTCGTGATGTAGCAGCGCTTAAGTAAACCTTTGTTGTTTGAGGGTGTTCCTAAACGTTCAGTCGGGCGCCCGCAGGGGAGACTGTTCCACTTCCGTGTCACGGTTGCGTTTCGTCTAGGTGAACAAGGGAACTTTCCCTGCACGGCACGCGTGGTAATTGGTACCGTGAATTATCACTTAGCCCTTTTTCAGGAGGACACCCGCAATGGCACTTGGCGGAAACCCAGTCTTCAACGGAAAAAACTTCCGTGGAGCAAAACAGGCACCGCCTGTACCGCAAAATCCGTACGGCCAGCAGTTTAACCAGGTACCCGGCCGGGCACCGAGCCAGGTCATGGACGGCCAGGCGGCGTGGTCTGCCCAGCAGCAGAACATGACCAACGAGCAACTGCAGCAGATGTACAGCCAGCCTTCGGCCGGCCCCGCCGACACCGGCCGCATGACCTATGACGACGTCATCATGAAGACCGTCGCCTGCCTTGTGGTCTTGGTCATTGGCGCCGGCGTCACCCTGTTCGTTGCCCCGGGCCTGTCCAACCTGCTGATGATTGTCGGTGCGCTGGGCGGATTCGTTCTGGCCCTGGTCAACACCTTCAAGAAGCAGCCCTCGCCCGCCCTGATCCTCGCTTACGCAGGCCTCGAGGGACTCTTCCTCGGCGGCCTCACCCGCGTGCTGGACGGCATGTACCCAGGCGTCGGCATGCAGGCCGTCATCGGTACCCTGGCCGTCTTCGGCGTAACCCTGGTGCTCTTCAGGAGCGGCAAGGTCCGCGCTACCCCCAAGATGGTGCGCTTCTTCATGATCGCCACCATCGGCTACGCCGTCTTCGCGCTCATCAACCTGGTCATGATGTGGACTGGCGCTGTGCAGGAGCCGTTTGGCCTGCGCACCAGCGTGGAGATCTTCGGTATCCCGCTGGGTGTCTTCATCGGCATCCTGGCCATCGGGCTGGCAGCCTTCTCACTGATCATGGACTTCACCAGTATCGAGGAAGGCGTCCGCGCCGGCGCTCCCGAGCGCTACTCCTGGGTCGCAGCCTTCGGCCTGACGGTCACGCTGGTTTGGCTCTACGTCGAAATCATCCGTCTGCTGGCAATCCTGCGCGGCGACGACTAACTCCTCTGGAGTAACTGACGACGAAAATGCCCCCGAGAGTATTCGGGGGCATTTTTGCGTTCGCGAGGGGTGAGGTCTCGGCTGTATAGGCGGCCCTAAGCCGCGAGACCTAACCCCTCACGCTAGCTCAAGCGTTCGAAAACAACCGCCATTCCCTGGCCGCCACCAACGCACAGCGTGGCCAAGCCCAGGGTTCCGTCGCGTTCCTTCAAGCCGTTCAGCAATGTGCTGGTCATGCGTGCACCGGTCATGCCGAAGGGGTGCCCCAAAGCAATGGCACCGCCGTGGACATTGAGCTTGGCAGGGTCGATGCCCAGCTCCCGGGCGCTGGCGACCACCTGTACGGCGAATGCCTCATTGAGCTCCACGAGGTCGATGTCCTGCATGGTCAGGCCGGCCAGCGCAAGGGCGCGCCGGGAAGACTCCACCGGCCCCATGCCCATCAGCTCGGGGGAGAGGGCGCTGACGCCAGTGGAAAGCACGCGTGCCAGGGGTTCGAGGCCCAACTCGCGGGCCCGGGAGTCGCTCATGACCACAACAGCCGCAGCGCCGTCGTTGAGTGGGCAGGCATTGCCCGCGGTGACGGTGCCGCCGGGCCGGAATACAGGCTGCAACGCGGAGACGGCCTCAAGGGTCACCCCCGGCCGGGGAGAGTCGTCCCGGTCCACCACAGTGCCGTCCCTGCGGGTGTACGGCGTGATGTCGCGGGAGTAGAACCCGGAGGCTATTGCGGCTTCGGCGCGGTTCTGGCTCAGCACGCCCCATTCGTCCTGCTCGGCCCGGCTGATGCCATAGCTGGTTGCGACGTTCTCGGCCGTTTGGCCCATGGAAATGTAGATGTCCGGCATCCGACCGCCCAAGCGGGGATCCGTCCAGGGAATATTCGATGCCGAGCGGGCTGCCGTGCGCTGCGCTGCCGGCTCGAAAAGCGGATTGTGGTTGGCTGAGTCGGTTTCTCCCGCCCCAGCCCAGTCCTGGTACCTGGAGACGCTTTCCACTCCCGCCGAGACGATCGCGTGCGCTTCTCCGGCCTTGATGGCGTGGAAGGCCATGCGCAGGGTTTGCAGGCTGGACGCACAGAAGCGGTTGATCGTCGCGGCCGGTACTCGGTCCAGGCCGGCCAATACGGCCACTACCCGTGCCATATTGGATCCTGCTTCTCCGCTGGGTTCTGCGCAGCCGAGGAGGATGTCGTCCAAGCCGCGACCGTCATCGGAACCAGGGTCGAAGCCGGGAAGTTTCGCCAGGGCCGCCTGCACCATGGCGGTGGCGAGGTCGTCCGGGCGTTCGTCCTTCAGGGAGCCTTTGAAGGCCCGGCCAATAGGACTTCTGGCGGTGGAAACGATGACAGCCTCAGTCATGGCCCCAGCTTACGCCCGGCATCGGGGCAGACGCCGGGCGAAAGCGGTGAGAGGGTCAAGCCAGGCGAAGGGCGCCGGCCGCCGGGGTTACGGTGAAGATGTCCGGTTCGGTGAAGCCGGCTTCCGCGAAGGAACGAACGACGGCGTCCCGCACCTGCTGCTCCCGGCCTACCGGAGTCAACGCGATCGCCGAGCCGCCGAAGCCGCCGCCGGTCATGCGGGCGCCGATGGCGCCGTTTGCCCTGGCTGTCTCCACGGCAACGTCCAGCTCGGGGCACGAGATCTCGAAGTCGTCGCGCATGGAAACGTGGCTGGCGTCCAGCAGGGCACCAATGCTTGCGGGCCCTTGTTTCGTCAGGACTTCCACAGTCTGGAGCACGCGGTCGTTCTCGGTGACAATGTGCCGGACCCGCTTGAGCGTTGTCTCGTCCAACAGCCCTGACGCTTCCTCCAAAGCCTCGAGGCCGACGTCGCGCAGGGCTTTGACGCCCAGTACCTCGGCACCCAACTCGCAGGACGCGCGCCGTGACGCGTAGCCGCCGTCGGCGTGTGAATGCGACACCTTGGTGTCGATGACCAGCAGGACCAGGCCGGACGCTTCGGCGTCGAACGGCACGAGGTCCACGTGCTGGTCGCGGCAATCCAGGAAGACCGCGTGTCCCTTGGCACCACGCAAGGATGCCGATTGGTCCATGATTCCGGTGGGAGCGCCAACGAACACGTTCTCGGCCCGCTGAGTTGCCAGGACGAGGTCCTCGGCCGCGAATCCGGCACCAGTGAGCTCGTTGAGGGCCGTGATGACGGCGCACTCGATGGCGTGGGAGGATGACAGCCCCGCGCCCAAGGGAACGTCGGAGTCAAGCAGCAGGTCAAAGCCCGGGACCGCGACTCCCAGTTCCTGCAGGGCCCAAGCAACCCCGAGCGGGTAGCGGGACCAGCCTTGCCCGGATCCCGGTTCCAGCCCTGTGAGGTCGGTGTCGACCAATCCATGGCCCCCGAAGGTGGACAGCAAGCGCACCTTGGAGTCATCGCGCAGACGCAGGGCGACCCTGGCGGTCTTGTCGATCGCAAACGGCAGCACGAAGCCTTCGTTGTAGTCCGTGTGCTCGCCAATCAGGTTGACGCGACCAGGCGCTTGCCACACGCCGTCGGGGCGTGATCCGAACGTCTCCTCGAAGCGGGCGGACAGGACGGCGGCGTCGGTGGTGGTGGTGGTCATGCGGGAGTGCCTTCCAAGGTCTTGGCCGGAGAGTTGGCGGGGGAGACGCTTCGCAGGCGTTCCGCCACCGCTTCCGGTGTTGTGTCGTTGATGAACGCTCCCATGGCGGCCTCTGAGCCGGCCAGGTACTTGAGCTTATCGGCCGCGCGGCGGGGCGAGGTGAGCTGCAGGTGCAGCTGGCCAGCGGGGCGAAGGGAGGCGTCCAAGGGGGCCTGGTGCCAAGCCGAGATGTACGGCATGGGAGTTGGGTAGAGGGAGTCCAAGCGCTTGAGCAGATCCAGGTAAACGTGGGAGAGCTCATCGCGCTCTTCGCCCGTGAGCGCCGCCAGGTCCGGAACGTTGCGGTGCGGGACAAGGTGGACTTCCAAAGGCCAGCGTGCAGCGAAGGGTACGTACGCGCTGAAGTGCTTGGCCTCCAGGACCATGCGGCTTCCGTCGTCGCGCTCTGCCCGGAGGAGCGAGGCCGCGAGCGTTTCTTTGGCGTCGACGTCGTCGTAGTACTTCCGGGCCACGGCGCCGAGCTGGGCGGCACGCGGCGTGACGTACGGGTAGGCGTAGATCTGGCCGTGGGGATGGTGCAGGGTGACGCCGATGTCCGCGCCGCGGTTCTCGAACGGGAACACTTGCTTGATGCCGGGCAGGGCGCTGAGGGCCTCGGTGCGCTGGGCCCAGGCTTCGATAACCGTGCGGGCGCGTGTTTCGCCCAGCTCCGCGAACGAGCCGGTGTGCTGTGGGGTGAATGCCACTACCTCGCAGCGCCCCAATGCAGGACCGGTGGTGCCATGACCGGAGAAGCCTGCAGCGGGAGCCGGGGGAATGTCGCCCAAGGCGGGGCCCAATGAGGGGAAGCGGTTCTCGAACACCACGACGTCGTAGTCCGCGGCCGGGATTTCGGAAGGGTTGGCCACCGTAGTGGGGCAAATGGGGCATTGGTCTGCTGGAGGAAGATGGGTGCGGCTTTGACGGTGGGCCGCCACGGCGACCCAGTCGCCGGAGAGGGCGTCGTACCGGACCTCGCCGGGTTCTCCGCGGGCTGGAAGGTCTCGATGATCAACCAGCGATTCAGGGGTGCGCGCCGGCGTTCCGGGATCGTCGAAGTAGATCAGCTCGCGGCTGTCCGCAAGGCGGGTGCTGGTAATGCGACTCATGGACCCATCATTTCATAACTAACCAAAAACGCATAGATTCTAACAAAAGTTAACATAGTGTTCCGTGGACCATGGTTCGGATGCAGTACGGTATTGCCATGCCTGCCTCCGTGTCACCTGCCGAAAACTCCCGGGAATCCGCCCCGCGCCGCTTTGCCACCGGCCGACAGTTCGAACTCCGCCGGGGCGACGCGCTCGCCGTCGTCACTGAGCTCGCGGCTGGCCTGCGGCTCTATAGCCGTGGCGGTGTCCAGCTGACAGAAAGCTATGGAGACGCCGAAATCCCTCCTGGCGCTACAGGCATCACCTTGGCGCCCTGGGCGAACCGCGTGGATGGCGGCACCTGGCATCTTGACAGCAAGAAGCAGCAACTCGACATCACCGAAGTCTCCCGCAACAATGCCAGCCATGGTCTCCTGCGCAACACCGGATACGCGCTGGTGGACGAGTCGGAGTTCTCCGTGACCCTCGAAGCCACCGTCTTCCCCCAGCACGGATACCCGTTCCAGGTCCGGCACCTTGTGAAGTACGAACTCGATGACAACCTTGACCTTCGCGTCTCCCAGACGCTGGTCAATGACTCCCAAAGCGAGGCGCCCTTTGTCCTCGGCGCCCACCCATACCTTCGCCTCGGGGACATCGCCCCGGAGGACCTGATCCTCACAGTGAGGGCAGCTACGCGATTGGTGGCCGACGAACGTCTGATTCCGCGTACTTCGGTAACCGTGGACGGGGAATACGACCTCTCCGCCGGAAGCGGTGTGGGCGGCCTTGACGTGGACGTCGCTTTCACGGACCTGGCGTTCGACGGCGGCGTGGCCCGCCATGTGCTGACGGCACCTGATGGCCGCAGCGTGAGCCTTGAACAGGACCAAGGCTGCCAGTATGTCCATGTCTTCGTCACCGACACCTTTCCGGGCCGCTCCAAGGCCGTGGCAATCGAGCCCATGACCGGCCCGGCCAACGCGTTCAACAGCGGCGAGGGGCTCCGTTGGCTGGCGCCCGGTGAGGCGTTCACCATGAACTGGGGCATCACGGCATCCCTTTAGTGCTTGGAGAGCCGGTTTCCCATACGGCGCGGGCTACGGAATTATGGGGTCATGACGCCAACACCGGACGCCAAATCCCGCTCTGATCGCCAAATCGCCGAAGACATCCCGTATGGGGTCCGCATTGCCGCCGCCTGGTCGTGGCGGGCTGGCCTGATCCTGCTCATGATTGGTGCTTTGGTCTGGCTCCTGGGCAAAGTCAGCTTCCTCATTATCCCCGTCATGGTGGCGGCCCTTCTGGCCGGCCTGCTGCATCCCGTTGTGACATGGCTGCGGAACCGCAAAGTGCCAAACGGTGCGTCGGTTGCCATCACTGTGCTGGGTTTCATTGGAGTGATCGGTGGCGCCCTCGCCTTGGTGGGACGGCAGCTCGTTTCGGGCTTCGGTGAACTGTGGCAGGAAGCCTTGGCCGGCATACAGCAGATCCAGACCTGGCTTGCCGACGGGCCCCTGCATCTGACGGCCGACCAGATCGACCAGTACATTTCCGATGGCGCCAACGCGCTTCAGAACAACAGCAGCAGCATCCTCAGCGGGGCATTGTCCTTTGGCAGCACCGCCGGCCACTTTGCCGCCGGACTCGTATTGGCCCTCTTCATCCTGATCTTCTTCCTTCTGGAAGGCAGCCGGATCTGGGCTTTCCTGGTGCGGCTGTTGCCCAAGACCGCCCGAAGGGCCACTGATGGCGCCGGCCGCCGAGGCTGGACCTCGATGGTCAGCTACGTGCGGATCCAGATGTTCGTGGCATTCATCGACGCCGTGGGCATTGGCGTGGGTGCGGCCATCATCCAGGTTCCGCTGGCCCTGCCGCTGGCAGTCCTCGTCTTTATCGGGTCCTTCATTCCCGTGGTGGGTGCACTGGTGACAGGAGCCATTGCGGTGCTCCTGGCCCTGGTGGCCAACGGTCCGGTCAACGCCCTCATCATGCTGGCCATCGTCCTGCTGGTCCAGCAGTTGGAAAGCCACATCCTGCAGCCGCTCATCATGGGCAAGGCCGTGGCTCTGCACCCAGTAGCCGTGATCCTCTCGGTAGCCGCAGGGTCATACCTTGCCGGAATCCCGGGCGCGCTGTTCGCTGTCCCCTTGCTCGCTGTAGTAAACACGGCAGTTCGCTACATTGCGGGCCGGACGTGGGAACATGATGAGGGGTTGGATGGGGCAGAACTCCAGCCAGGAACCGCTTCGGCGGGACCTGACGTAGACGCCAACTTCAAGGAGATCCGCCTTCCCAAGCCCGAATCACGTCTTGGCAAAGGCATCGCCGGCAAGAACAAGGCGGCGGGGAGTACCTCGGTTGAGGACCCCGCAGCCGACACCAACAAAGGAGAATAGTCAGTGAATACCCTCGAAACCCTGCCCGTCACGCTGGACGATGTCCTCAAGGCGCAGGAGCTGCTCGAGGGCATTATTACCAAGACTCCGGTGGAGTCGTCCCGGGCACTGGGCCACCTCGTGGGCGGCAACGTCTATTTCAAATGTGAGAACCTGCAGCGCGCCGGATCATTCAAGGTCCGCGGCGCGTACGTACGGATGGCCCGGCTCACGGACGCCGAAAAGAAGCGTGGCGTTGTGGCCGCCTCGGCCGGTAACCATGCCCAGGGCGTGGCAGTAGCCGCCAAGAGCCTTGGCATCAACGCCCGCATCTACATGCCCCTTGGTGTGGCCCTTCCCAAGCTCGCGGCCACGCGCAGCCACGGGGCGGAAGTTGTCCTTCACGGCCACAACGTTGATGAAGCACTGGCCGAGGCACAGCGGTACGCCAACGAAACAGGGGCAGTCTTCGTCCACCCCTTTGACAACGTGGACGTCGTTGCCGGACAGGGCACCATCGGCCTTGAAATCCTTGACCAGATCCCCAACGTGGACACCATCCTGATGGGCGTCGGCGGCGGTGGACTCCTGGCCGGCGTAGCCGTGGCCATCAAAGCCAGGGCGAAAGAACTCGGCCGCGAGATCCGGGTCATTGGAGTGCAGGCAGAAAACGCCGCCGCCTACCCGCCGTCGCTGGCAGCCGATGCGCTGGTGCCGCTCAAGAAGGTGTCCACCATGGCTGACGGCATCGCAGTTGGACGGCCCGGGCAGCTCCCGTTCAGCATCATCCGCGAGTTGGTGGACGACGTCGTCACCGTCAGCGAAGACTCCCTCGCGCGGGCCCTGATCTTCCTCCTCGAACGGGCCAAGATGGTAGTTGAGCCCGCTGGCGCGGTCGGAGTAGCCGCCCTCATGGACGGCAAGATCGAAAACCCGGGGAACACCGCCGTCGTACTTTCCGGCGGCAACATCGATCCCATGCTCATGCTGAAAGTCATCCAGCGCGGTCTCTCGGCCGCAGGCCGGTTCATGACTGTCCGCATGATGCTTGACGATCGCCCTGGTTCATTGGCAACAATCGCCCGCATCATTGCCGAAAACGATGCCAACGTCACAGGCCTGGACCACACCCGCTTGGGTGGCTCCATCAGCATGGGTGACGTCTCCATCACCATCAACCTGGAAACCAAGGGCCACGAACACGGTGAACAGGTACTCGGCGCACTGCGGGCCGAGGGCTTCCAGCCGATCGTGGTGCACTGACGGGAGGGCACCCATGGTGCTGGAAACGCCTGACGGATCAAAAGCCGAGGCCCGGGAGTCGCTCGCGGTTCGGGCCAAGGGCGGCCTGCTCTTCATGGGCGGGTTCGTGGTCCTGCTCTATGTCATTGAATTCCTCAACACCCTCATGCGGCACGGACTCAACTCCACCTTTGGCCTGCGTCCGCGCACCATGGACGGCGTCCTGGACATCCTCACGTTCCCGCTGCTGCACGCGAACTTCAACCACCTGCTCTCCAACACCCTGCCGCTGCTGATTTTTGGCTTCCTGGTGTTCTTGTCGGGGTTCCGGGTCTTCCTCACGGCCTTGGCATTCAGCTGGCTGGGCTCAGGGCTTACGGTGTGGATCATCGGCGGGGGAGGGGTGACAGTGGGTGCGTCCGGATTGGTCTTCGGGCTATTCGCGTTCCTGCTGGTGCGGGGGTTCTTCAACCGCAGCTGGTGGCAGATCCTGCTCTCCGTGGTGCTCTTCATGGCCTACGGCAGCATCCTGTTCGGGGTGCTGCCCACGGTCATGGGTTACGTCTCCTGGCAGGCACACCTGGGCGGAGCGGTCGGTGGCATCATTGCAGCCCTCCTGTTACGTCCCAAGTCCAAGCTGGCCACCTAGGACGCCAAGAACCACGAAACGAAAAACGCCGGCCCGCCCCGCGAGGGGGAGGGCCGGCGTCGTGTATTTTCGGCCGTGGTCAGGCGACGTACGGCTTGGCGGAAACGATCTCCACCGGGATTTCCTTGCCGTTGGGGGCGGTGTAGCTCAGCTTGTCGCCCTCCTTGTGTCCGATGATGGAGGCGCCCAAGGGGGACTTCTCACTGAAGACATCCAGGTCCGAATCTCCGGCGATTTCGCGGGAGCCGAGCAGGAACGTCTCTTCGTCGCCGGCGATGCGGGCAACCACCAGCATTCCGGGCTCAACGATTCCGTCATCGGCGGGGGCCTCGCCCACCTGGGCATCGCGGAGGAGCGCAGTGAGCTGGCGGATGCGGGCCTCGATCTTGCCCTGCTCTTCCTTGGCCGCGTGGTAACCGCCGTTTTCCTTCAGGTCGCCTTCCTGGCGGGCAGCTTCGATCTTCTGGACGATTTCCGCCCGGCCAGCGCCGGAAAGGTGGTCCAGCTCAGCCTTCAAGCGGTCGAAAGCTTCCTGGGTAAGCCAAGCCGCAGTGGCGCTGTTGGTGGTAGACACGGATTTCTCCTCTAGATCTGACAATGCAAAAGACCCCGCCGAGGTGGCCACTCGTGGAACTCAGTAACCAACTTAACGGGGTGAAGGTTTCATCCATTGTAGTAAATCCTCTGGACGAACCCAAACCGGTTGAGTCGTGGGTCACACGATTGTTATTTACCGCTGTCCACGATCCAGCAACTATCTACGACGCCTGAGACGGCCGGGGACTCGGTCCGCAAGACCGTGCGCTGGACAGTGGTGCTGCCGCCGTCGGCGCTTTCCTCGGGCGGGTTGGGACCGATTTCGACCACTTTCCAGCCCACTACGGCGAACTTGGAGTCCATGGCTTTGATGGCGCATTTGGCGGTGGCTCCGGGGTACTTGGTGACTTGGTAGTCCACCTCGGCCTGGGTCCCATCCACCGTGCTGTACCCGATGTCTTTGAACGTGACAGGGGCCTGTGCCGAGGATGTGGCGACCCAGCCGGCGAACGCGATCCCGATGATCAGGGCGGCGATGATGATGTTCCGCTTGGTTTTGCGGGCCATGGCGCGCTTTTGACCGCCGTAGCGATTGGCTAGGCTGTTGTTTGCCGGTACTCGGGTGGCCGATAGGTCCTCTGAAGTCACCCGTCCAGTTTAGTGCGGATGCCGGTACCTCCGTACCGCCCCACAATGCATCGTCCATGAAAGAGGAGCCGTCAAGTGACAGCGTCCAGCAGTTCCGACCAGCAGCTTCGGCTGCTTGCCGTCCACGCCCATCCGGACGATGAGTCCAGCAAAGGCGCAGCCACCATGGCGATGTATGCAGCCGCGGGTGTGGACGTCATGGTTGCCACCTGCACGGACGGCTCGCGTGGCGATATTCAGAACCCCGCCATGGAGGACGCTCCGCATCCGAAGAGGGACATGGCCGGTGCCCGCCGTGGTGAGATGGCCAACGCGGCTGCGGTCCTCGGGATCCAGCAGCGCTGGCTCGGGTTCGTGGACTCCGGACTGCCGGAGGGAGACCCGCTCCCTCCGCTGCCACCGGGCTGCTTTGCGCTGCAGCCGCTGGAACGCGCGGCCGCGCCATTGGTTCATTTGGTCCGGAACTTCAAGCCCCACGTGATCCTCAGCTACGACGAAAACGGCGGCTACCCGCACCCGGACCACATCATGGCCCACAAAGTGGCCGTCGAGGCCTTCGAGGCTTCCGGAGACCCAGGGCGCTATCCGGACATGGGGGAGCCTTGGGCACCCAGCAAGCTCTACTACGACCGCGCCTTCAGCCCGGACCGGTTCCGTGCCCTGCATTTCGCCTTGGAAGAAGCGGGCCTGCAATCCCCTTACGCCGAGCGCCTCGCAGCATGGCTGGAAGCCGACGCCGAGGGCCACACTCCGCCGGCGCCGGCGCATCCCACAACCACGCAGATTGATTGCGGGGACTTTTTCGAGGCCCGCGATGATGCTCTCCGTGCACACCGCACCCAGATCGATCCCGTCGGTTTCTTCTTCGCCGTATCGCCGGACCTGCAGCGCACGGCATGGCCGTGGGAGGACTACTCGTTGATCAAGTCCCGGGTCCCTTCCGAGCTGCCGGAGAAGGACCTCTTCGCGGGGATAAGATAGGAACGCCGACAGTTTCTATCGCTCGTAGAAATTTCCCGGTGGCCAACCAGCTTCCGGCTACGCGCTGCCAGTCGGCACGCATCAGCTCCCATAGAAGGTTTGAACGTGCACCACTTGATTCTCGCCCTGACCGTCACTCCGTCGCCCGATCCCACGGGCACGCTGCGGCCCGGCCTGTCCGAGGACCAGGTGACGCCGGGTACTTGGGGCTTCGTCCTCACGGCCTTCATCGTCATCCTGACCACCTTCCTGATCGTGGACATGGTTCGCCGCATTCGCCGCGTCCGGTACCGGGCACAGGTGGAGGAAGCGCGCCTGGCGGCTGAGGCGGGAACTCCGTCAGAGGCAGGCGGCCCGGCAGATGAGAACGGCGATGCCGGTCCCGCAGCCCGCTGACACCAGCGGCGCCGACTGGCCCGGGGCAGGCAATGCCCTGGGCTCGGAGCCCTCTGCCTATCTGCGCCAGCACGCGGACAACCCCGTCTTCTGGCGTCCCTTCGGCGATGACGCCTTTGCCTTCGCCGCCGAGCGCGACGTGCCCGTGTTTCTGTCCATTGGATACGCCGCATGCCATTGGTGCCATGTCATGGCTCACGAGTCCTTTGAAGACCAAGAGACTGCCGACTACCTGAACGCCCACTTTGTCCCGGTAAAGGTGGATCGGGAAGAACGCCCGGACGTCGACTCCGTCTACATGGCCGCGACCCAGGCCATCAGCGGTGAGGGTGGCTGGCCGATGTCCGTTTTCCTCACGCCGGAGGGCCTGGCCTTCCACGCCGGGACGTACTTCCCGCCCACCCCGCTGCCTGGCCGCCCGTCCTTCCGGAATGTCCTTGAGGCTGTCCATGAAGCCTGGGTGGAGCGCCGCGCCGGCGTGGAGCAGAATGCCAGGGGTTTGGCCGCCACGATGTCCAACGCGCAGCTCGCCGGGGTGGTCCGGCTCGACGGCCCGCCCGAGCTGCTGGACGCGGACCTTCTCCCCGAAGCCGTAGCGCTTCTGGCCCGTTCGGAAGACCACGACGCCGGCGGGTTCGGAACCGCTCCCAAGTTCCCGCCGTCGGCCGTTCTGGAGTTCCTCATCCGGCACGCGGCCGCACCTTCAGATACAGCGGACGCGGCACGGGACATCGCCGGGCGCGCGCTTGCCGGCATGGCCCGCTCCGCGTTGCGCGACCAACTCGACGGCGGATTCGCCCGCTACTCCGTGACGGCGGACTGGTCCGTACCGCATTTCGAGAAAATGCTCTACGACAATGCGCAGCTGCTGCGGGTCTACGCACACTGGACGCGGCTGGGTGGCAATGAGGTGTTCTCGGCCACTGAAGCGGCAAAGGTGGCGTCCACGTGTGCGGACTGGATGCTGGACGCACTGCGGCTAAGTGGAGGCGGACTGGCTTCTTCACTGGACGCGGACACCGTAGTGGACGGGGTGCATCACGAGGGCGCCACGTACCTCTGGACTCCCGAGTCGTTGGTGGCCGTCCTTGGCCCGGATGACGCCGCAGCCGTGGCAAGACTGATGAATGTCGGCGCAGAAGGGACCGTTTCCACGCTGGGATCGCCGCTGCATCCGGCACGGCTGTTGTCCGACGCCGGAGGCAGGCTCTGGGAGCGTGTCGGGCCCAAGCTCCTTGATGCACGAAACCTCCGTAACCAGCCGGCCAGGGACGAGAAAGTTGTCGCAGGATGGAACGGCCTGGCCGTTGCCGCCCTCGCGGAAGCAGGCGCAATCCTGGATCGACCGGAATTGCTCGAAGCGGCGGAAGCCGTGGCCGAGTACCTGGCGGGAGTCCACTGGGATGCCGAGCAACAGCTGTTGGTCCGCGTTTCGCACGATTCCCGGGCGCGTGGCATCGGTGGCCTCCTGGAGGACTACGCTTTCTGCGCGGACGGCTTCCTTGCGCTGTACGCCGTCACGGGAACCAAGCGCTGGTACCGCCTTGCCGAGGATCTCATCCTTGCCGCGTGTTCGCGGTTCATCGAGAACGGACAACTTGCCGACTCGACGGGGGAGTCCGCGCAGGTGTTCAACGCCCAGGGCCAACACGCTGCCTTGGACCCGTTCGACAATGCGACACCGAGTGGTGCTGCAGGATTCGCCGGAACCCTGTTGACCTACGCCGCTTATTCGGGCTCGCACGAACACCGGCTGATGGCCGGTAACATCCTCGGCCTGCTCCCGCCCCTGGCCACCCGCGCGCCCCGGGTCGCAGGGTGGCTCCTTGCCACGGCCCAAGCAGCCTTGACCGGGCCGGTGGAAGCCGCCGTCGCCGGTCCTGACTCGCCGCTCCGAAGGGAACTGCACGCTGCACTGCTGAAGTCAGCCAGCCCGGGGCTGGTGGTCGCGTTGCAGCGAGAGGACGACGCAGGGTCCCCGGCCGGTGAGGCTGAGGTACCGCTGCTGCAGCACAGGACCGCGGCCACGGACGGCTCACCGCAGGTGTACCTGTGCCGTGGCATGGTCTGCGAACGGCCCGTGGGCAGCGTGGCCGAAATGCAGTCCCGGCTGGCGGGCATGGCCTCGGGCGGTTGAGCCTGCCCTGCTAGCTAAGCACTGCCATCATGATCGCGACGAAGTGGGCGGCGAATGCCAGCACGGTGAAGGCGTGGAAGAGCTCGTGGAAGCCGAAATGCCGGGCGCTGAAATTGGGCTTCTTGATGGCGTAGAACACCGCCCCGGCGATGTAGAGCGCTCCACCCACGCAGATGAGGATCGCGGCAGGGGCGTTGGCGGCGAAAAACTGCGGCAGGTAGAACAGCGCCCCGCAGCCCAAAGCAACGTAGACAGGCACATACAACCATCGGGGAGCGTTGGTCCAGAGGACCCGGAACAGCACGCCGGCGATTGCCCCGGACCAGATAACCCACAGCAGGATCACGGCCTGGGATCGTTCCAGCAGGGACCAGGCCAAGGGGGTGTAGCTGCCGGCGATTACCAGCATGATGTTGGTGTGGTCCAGCCGCTTGAGCAGCATCCGGACCTCCGGCGACCAATTTCCGCGGTGGTAGACCGCGCTGACGCCGAACAGCAGGACGCCAGTCAACGCGTAGATCGCAGAAGCAATCTTGCGGTCGGTTGTAGGGGCTACCGTCACGAGGACGATGCCGGCCGCAAGTGCGAAGGGGGCGGCTACGGCGTGGATCCAGCCACGCCACAGGGGCTTGGTGATGAGCAGCTCGGCCATGGTTCAAGAGTAACTTACGTTCCAGTAAGTTACTGTGTGGTAACTATTGAACCGACGATTTTTGACCGTTCACTGCACCGGCTCGGCAGCTTGGGACGGTAGCCTTGGATGTGCGCCGTCGTCGTACAAGCAAGGAAGTCAGGTGAGAGTCCGGTGGAGCTACCCGGTTTCCTCTATGGCTTCTACGAGCGCAAGCTCCTCCGCTCCCTCAAACAAGACCGGATTCCGCGGCATATTGGTGTCATGGTGGACGGGAACCGCCGGTGGGCCCGCCAGTTCAACGCACCCACCAGCCAGGGGCACCAGGCCGGCGCGGACAAGATTCACGAGTTCCTTGGCTGGTGCCAGGAGCTTGGCGTAAAGGTAGTGACGCTGTACATGCTGTCCACGGACAACATGAACCGCTCCGGTGAAGAACTCGACCTGCTCATGGGCATCATCGCCAACACCATGGACCGCCTGGACGAAGACGAGGACGTCTCCGTCCATGCCATGGGCGCACCCGAGCTGCTCCCTGACTACCTCGCGGAACGGCTCAACAAACTGACGGCGCGTACTCCTGTCCGCGAAAAGATCCACGTCAACGTCGCCGTGGGCTATGGCGGCCGCCGCGAAATCGTCGACGCCGTTCGGGAACTTCTCCACGACGCCGACGCCAAAGGGCGCTCCATGTCCGACGTCGCAGATGAACTTTCGGTGGACGATATCTCCCGGTTCCTCTACACCCGCGGCCAACCCGATCCGGACCTCGTTATTCGTACTTCGGGCGAGCAACGTCTCTCAGGGTTCCTGATGTGGCAAAGCGCGTACAGCGAGTTCTACTTCTGCGAAGCCCTGTGGCCCGCCTTCCGAAAGGTCGATTTCCTGCGTGCCCTCCGGGACTACGCCGGGCGTCAGCGCCGCTTCGGAACGTAGGAACGCTCCGGTTCACCAAAACTTAACGAGCCGGACATGCGACTTGCCGACGACGGATTGCGGAAATGAATGTGCCGGGGATTACGTTAATCCCATCAGCAGGCAAAACCGCCCGCTGATCGGGGAGGCCAGTACATGGAGCGGACTTTCGCACCAGTTACATGGGAGGCCACGCCCGGCCTTCCGGCCGAGCCGCTTCACCATTAGGCCGGGCGACCGCCCGGGGCTGGAGTCGATGTGGCTATTTCTGAGCAACTGCCCGCAATGGTTTCCGACGGGGAAAGTGCAGCTACCTCTCGCGCCAAGCGGGTACCTGAAGGGGCGCGGACTGGCACGTCCGCCGCAGGCCGCAGCTACGTGATCGATACCTCCGTTCTGCTGTCCGATCCGCACGCACTCCTGCGGTTCGCCGAGCACGAGGTCATCGTCCCGATAGTGGTCATTACCGAGCTGGAAGGCAAGCGCCACGATCCGGAGCTGGGCTACTTTGCCCGCAAGGCCTTGCGGCTCCTGGATGACCTCAGGATCGAACACGGAGGCTTGGATCGAGCCATTCCCATCGGCAAAGACGGCGGAATGCTCAGGGTGGAAATGAACCACATTTCCCCCGAAGTGCTCCCCGCCGGATTCCGCGGAGGCGACAATGACAGCCGCATCCTGGCGGTAGCAAAGAACCTGGCCAATGAGGGCAACAACGTCACAGTGGTCTCAAAAGACCTCCCGATGCGCGTCAAAGCCTCGGCTATGGGACTCCACGCCGACGAATACCGCAACGAACTGGTCAAGGATTCCGGCTGGACGGGCATGGCTGAGGTGGAAGCCAGCGACGACGAAATCACCACCCTCTATGGCCACGAACCGGTCTTCATTCCTTCTGCGGCGGAACTCCCGGTCAACACCGGGCTGGTCCTGCTCTCCAACCGCGGTTCAGCATTGGGACGCGTAGGTGCAGACAAGCAGGTCCGCCTCGTCAAAGGTGACCGGGACGTATTCGGTCTCCATGGCCGCTCTGCTGAACAACGGCTCGCCATCGACCTCCTCATGGACCCTGCCGTGGGCATCGTCTCGATCGGAGGACGCGCAGGCACCGGCAAGTCCGCGCTGGCACTCTGTGCGGGCCTGGAAGCCGTCCTGGAACGCCGGGAACACCGCAAGGTAGTGGTGTTCCGACCGCTCTACGCGGTGGGTGGCCAGGAACTCGGCTACCTCCCGGGCTCCGAATCCGAAAAAATGAACCCCTGGGCACAAGCAGTGTTTGACACCCTGGGTGCGCTGGTCAGCCAGGAAGTCGTGGAAGAAGTTATGGACAGGGGAATGCTCGAAGTCCTGCCCCTCACCCATATCCGCGGGCGTTCACTCCACGATGCGTTTGTGATCGTTGATGAAGCACAGTCGTTGGAAAAGAACGTCCTGCTCACTGTCATGAGCCGCATCGGGCAGAACTCCAAGATCGTCCTGACCCACGACGTCGCCCAGCGCGACAATCTCCGCGTGGGTCGCCACGACGGGGTCGCCGCCGTCGTCGAGACGCTCAAGGGACACCCGCTGTTCGGCCACATCACGCTGACGCGGTCCGAGCGGTCGCCTATTGCTGCTCTTGTTACTGAGTTGCTTGAAGGGGCCGAGATCTAACCCATCGACGCTTTGCCCAGCTACGGCGAAGGCCAGACATCCTCTGCGTGCTAGCTCGTTCCTCGCTTTTGACGCACGCTGCCGGATGCCTGGCCTTCGCCTTGTCAGGCGCCCCGCCGGAAGTTGCTAAATGACTATGTAGTGGGAAAAGGCTTCGTGGCCTTGGACTTTGACCGTCCAGTGGGGGCGGTTGAATGTGGCGGGAGTGAGCCGGACCTTTTGGACGTCTTGGACTTTGTCGCCCCAGCCGTCGCGGAAGATGCCGTTCGGTTCGTAGCCGAGGCTTGTTGAGACGCCCAGGGATTGTTGGTTCCAGGTGGCGGCTTCGGATTCGGCCACTTCTGCTCCCAGGTAGTCGAACGCATAGCCCACGACGGCGGCGCGCATCTCTTTGCCGAAGCCTTGGCCTTGCGCGGACTGCTTGAGCCAGGAGCCGGTGCCCACTGTTTTCAAGGTGGAAAAATTCTTGGCGCCGATGTCCTGGACTCCGAGGAACTCGTCCTCCTTCCAAACGCCCAGGAGCAAGGTCCAGGACTCAGGCGTGAAGTTTGCGCGGCAACGCCAGTACCACTGGGCCATGTTCGGAGGCAGCTCGTCATCCGGAAGTTCCGTCCATGGTGTGCTGAACGGGCTCTTGCCGGGTTCGTGGACGCCGGACCGGGCAGCGGCGACGGCAGCGGGGATGTCCTCATCAAGAATCGGGCGGATGGCCAACCTCGGGGTGGTGAGGTTGAGTCCGAACGGGGGCCAGATGTGTGCCAGCGATGTCATCGCCGTAGCTTAGCCCGCTTGGCAGGCACAGGCGAGTCAGGCCGGCCTGTCAGGATTCGGGGCTGGTGCACTGCCTAGGTGGACTGTCCGATGTCCCAGGAAATATGGCGGCGCACGTCCGTGAGGTTCATTGACTCGGCCAGGAACAGATCATCCAGCATGTATTCGTCCACCGCCAGGATCTTGAGCCAATGGCCCTTGCCGGACGCATCGCCATCCAAACCTTCGCTTGCGACGCACACGCCTGTTCCGGCATCGATCCTGATCATGGTCCGGCCCGGGTGCGCCAAAGGCTCGTCAGGATCGGCGGGGACGTACGTTCTGCTCCGGGTGACGATCGATTCCAACGCAAGGCGGCCTTCGTGGTCCACTTCGCGGGGTTCCTCCAGGAAGACCCTGTTGGAGTCCGGAAATTCCAGGGGCACGGGTGCGTTGCCTGCCAATTCCACCGGGTCCAGGGCGGCGGCAAGGCGACCGTTGCCAAAGGAGGGCTCACCGTAGGCCGCCTCCGGGCGCCTCCTCACCAGTCCGGCGTCGTCATACACGGGGGTGACCAGATGCGCCGGCAGCAGCCAGGAGCGGCGCGTGGAGCTGACATACAGATCATCCCGTGAGTCGTTGATGCCGGTGGTGCTATGGATCAGCTGACCGTCCGGAGTCTCCAGCCGGAGGGCGCCCGGGCGCCGAAGCCAAGCCCGGACGAGGTTGGCGCCCGTCCCGGGCTTTTCCAAATATTCGAAGCGGAGGCTGTTCCACTTCCAGGGTGAAGAGCGGCAGAGATTTCGGAATGTGGAGGACATGTCGGGATGCTGACTGCCATGGCTGTTGGCCGGTCCAAAACCCGACCCGAAACCCGATTCACCTGCACTATATCGCCCCATATCCACAGTTTACCTAGGCGTTCAATCAGGCCAGGCGGGCAAAAGAAGATAGCATCCGAAGGTGATCCGACGACTCTCCGACCTCTGGGATGCCAGCCCGCCGGCCTTCTGGCTCGTGGCGGCCGCGTGCCTCTACTTCCTGGTGATGGCCGTCCGGCTCACGGTGATCGATGTCCGCAGTCACCTGCTGCCCAACCGCATAGTGTTTCCGTCCTATGCAGTGGCCGGCGTGCTTTTGCTGTCGGCCTGCTTGGTGGCCTTCTTGAGTGACCCGCGGCCAACACTGGCCGCTGTGCTGTTCGGGGTGCCAGGGCTTGGGGTAGTCGCCGGAGGCGCAGTCGTTTGGGTCTTCTACTTCGTCTTGCGGCTCATCCACCCGCCGGGGATGGGGTTCGGGGACGTCAAGCTAGCCGGCGTACTGGGCCTGTACTTGGGTTACCTGGGATGGACGCATGTTTTCGCGGGCACTTTCGCGGCTTTCCTGCTGGGGGGACTGTGGAGCTTGGTGGTCCTGATGGCCAAGCGGGGGACGCTCAGCTCAGCTATCCCTTTCGGCCCCTTCATGTTGGCCGGAGCGGCGGCCGCAATGGTGCTGCTGCCTGCGTGACGCCCTCACCCCATTCGCCTGACCAACTGCGGCCAAACTGCAACCCTCCCCGTATTCTCCATGGTCACCGGCCTGCGGCATGCTTAGCGCAGCGAGTGTTCTGACGCGCCAGGAGAATTGCAATGCATCGGACCAGGCTCAGGCTTGTGGAAGGACTGTTCATCGCCTGCGCCGTCCTGCTGACCGGTTGCGGGCAGGAAGTCACTGATCCCGCAGTGTCGGCGCCATCAGACGGTCAACCGGTCACCGCCGGGCAACCGGTACATTCCTGCGAGACTCCGCTGGGTTGTTCCGAGTTCACCTCCGTACACGGAACAGACGCCACAGGAGATGTAGCGTGGCTCGGCACATATCCGCTGAAGCTGACGTCAGCGAAGTTCGACGGAGTGTGGACGTTGTTCGTCTACACTCCCTGTAACTATCTGCAGGTAGCCGTTTCGCGAGACGATGATGTCCTCACACCGCGTTGGAGGATGGTGAGCGACAGAGGATGCGAGGGGCCCACGTTCAGCTACCAGGAGTGGACAGAGAAGCTCTTCGACCAGCCGGTTACGTGGAAGCTCGACGGCGGCGTCCTGACTTTGAGCAATTCACACGCCACGATCGAATTAAGGGAAAGCTGACACCATGGGTGCACCGGATTTTGTGCTCAAACTGCGGGAAAAGATCGGGAACGACCCCCTGTGGCTGCCTGCCGTGCGTGGGGTGGTCTTCGATGACGACGGCAACGTGCTGCTGGGACAACGTGCCGACAACGGTCATTGGGCCCTGATCACCGGAATGCTTGAGCCCGGAGAACATCCGGCGCCGGGGTTGGTGCGCGAGATCTTCGAGGAAACAGCGGTAGTGGCAGAGACTGAGCGCATCGTCGGCGTCGGAGTTGTAGGGCCGGTGACCTTTCCCAATGGCGACGTCTGCGACTTCCTGGACATCACGTTCCGCTGCAGATATGTGTCGGGAGAAGCCAGGGTCAACGACGACGAATCGCTTGCCGTCGGGTGGTTCGCGTTGGACGACCTCCCGGACATGAGCGCCGGAAACCTCGAAGCCATCAGGCTTGCCACGGAGCCCGAGGGCCCCGTGGCGTACCAGTTGGAGGATTAGCTACTGACGTCCCGCGGAGGCCGTAGGACGATCTTTGTCGAGGTCGTCCGAGGCTGCCAGACCGGCCTCCAGCTGGGCTGTCTCCAGACGCTCGGCCTCAAGCCTTTCAGCTTCCTCGCCGCCCACGGCCTCGCCGCGCGCCACCATGCCTGCGGTGTCCGAGAGCGGGATTTGCTTCAACGTGATGGCCAGCAGGAGTGCAATGGCAATGAACGGAACCAAGTACCAGAACACGGGCGCCAGCGAGTTGGCGTACGCGTTGACGATCGCGTCACGCAGCTGTTCGGGCAACTGGGCCAACGCCTGGGGATCGAGCGTGCTGGTGGACTGTGATGCCTGCTCCGCTGAGGCACCCGCGCCGGTGAAGGCATTGGTCAACGACTCAGCCAGGCGGTTGGTGAAGATGGAACCGAACACGGCCACACCCAAGGATGCCCCAACTTCACGGAAGTAGTTGTTGGTGCTGGTCGCGGTGCCGATCTGGTCTGCCGGTACGGAGTTCTGGACCACCAGGACGATGACCTGCATGATCAGGCCAAGGCCTGCACCGAAGATGAAGAGCTGAACGCAAATGACCCAAATGGCCGTTTCTGCGGTGAGCGTCGTCAGCCAGAGCATGGCTGCAATGGTCAACGCCGCGCCCAGGATCGGGAACATCTTGTATTTTCCGGTCTTGGAGATGCGGATACCGGAGTAGATGGAAGTGCCCATGAGGCCGACCATCATCGGCAGCATCAGCAGACCCGATTCCGCGGCGGACGTTCCGGAGGACATCTGCAGGAACGTGGGAACGAACGCGATGGCGGCAAACATGCCCAGGCCCAGCGTGAAGCCGATGGCTGTGGCGTTGATGAAGATGGGGTTCTTGAACAGGCTCAGCGGAATAATCGGGTCTTCGGCACGCCGTTCAGCCATGATGAAAGCAACGCCTGCGAGGACCATGCCGGCACCGAACGCCCAAGTAAGGGGCGAGTCCCAGCCTTCTTCCTTCTTGCCGCCGAAGTCGGTGAAGAAGATAAGGCAGGTTGTCGCAGCAGAGAGGAACAGGACACCCAGGATGTCGATCTTCTTCTCGGCCTTCTTGTTCGGCAGCGTCAAAGTAAACCACGCAGTAATGAAGGCTGCGATACCAATGGGGATGTTGATGTAGAAAGCCCATTCCCAGGTCAGGTGGTCCACGAAGAAGCCACCCAGCAGCGGACCGGCAACTGCGGACAACCCAAAGATGGCGCCCAGGGGGCCCATGTACTTTCCGCGGTCCTTGGCCGGAACAATGTCGGCGATGATGGCCTGCGAGAGGATCATCAAACCGCCGCCGCCCAAGCCCTGGATGGCGCGGAAGATCACGAAGCCCCAGAAATCAGTGGCGAAAGCGCAGCCCACAGAGGCGAGCGTAAACAGGGCGATGGCAACAAGGAACAGGTTGCGGCGGCCCAGGATGTCGCCGAACTTGCCGTAGATCGGCATGACGATGGTGGTGGCCAGCAGGTAGGCCGTGGTGATCCAGGCCTGGTGCTCCACTCCGCCGAGCTTGCCCACGATGGTGGGCATGGCGGTGGAGACGATGGTTTGGTCGAGGCTGGACAGGAGCATGCCTGCGATCAGCGCCGAGAAGATGATCCAGATCCGTTTCTGGGTCAGCAGCAGTGGTTCTGCCGCCTTCGAGAGTGTACTCATGCGGGGTCCTTCGGGGTTTCTGCAGGCGTGGTGTCCAGTGGTTGTGAAAAGAGCTTTTGGGCCGCCACGAGGTTCTGGGTCAGGAGCTCGCGGTAGGGCCGGGTGTTGTCCTCGGAAAAGAACTGCTGGGCCGTCGTCTTGGAGACAGCTCCGAAGGCGACCGTGGCGACGATGATTTCCGGGTGGTCCGGGACGAGGCCCTCACGGGCCGCGACGAGCTCAGCGAACTGCCGCTCCCTTGCCTCCCCCTCCAACGTCATCCGTCCCAGCAATTGCGGTTCCGCCTTGATGGCGGCAATGAGTTGGTGCACTTCTGCCCGGCTGATGGTGGAGCGCTCAACGATGGTGAGCGTCAGGCGCTGGAGCGCAGCCAGGAGGGTCCCTGAGATGGACCCCGGTGTGTGACGCGGATTCAGGGTGAAGGCCTCGAGGGCGTCTTGGGGGAGTTCGTCCGAGAATGAACCAATGACGGCGTCTTCCTTGGAGTGGAAGTAATTGAAGAACGTTCGTCGGGAAATCCCGGCCCCTTCGCAAACTTCTTCCACCGTGTAGCCGTTGAGTCCGCGTTCTGCGGTCAGGGTACGTGCCACGGCGGTAATCGCCGACAGCGTGGCGGCCCGCTTGCGCTCGCGGAGGCCGCCGTCAGTATTTGCACTATTGCTCACAAAGTAAAGTTTTGCACTCAAGTGTAGAAAGTGCAAAAAGATTGCCCTGTGTCATCTCTCACAGGGGGCCGGGTACGACGACGGCCGGTACCTTTCGGGCGAAAGGTACCGGCCGTCGTCGTGCTGTGGGTGTTGAGCCCTGTGGGTGTTAGGCCAGGAGCTAGGCCTTGTGGGCCGGGGAGGTCATGGTGGTGACGTCCAAGGCCTTGTCGAGTTCTGCCTCGGTGACCTTGCCTTCGCCTTCGCCGACGAAGCCGAGCTTCTCGGTGGCCTGGCGGATGGTCAGGCCTTCCTTGACGGCGATCTTGGCAATCTTGGCGGCGTTCTCGTAACCGATGAACTTGTTCAGCGGGGTCACGATGGACGGGGACGCTTCGGCCAGGAACCGGGCACGCTCAACGTTGGCGGTGATGCCGTCGATCATCTTGTCGGCCATGACGCGGCTGGTGTTGGCCAGCAGGCGGATGGACTCAAGAAGGTTGGCAGCCATGACGGGGATGCCTACGTTCAGTTCGAACGCGCCGTTGGTGCCGGACCAGGCGATCGCGGTGTCGTTGCCGATGACCTGGGCGCAGACCATGATGGACGCTTCACAGATGACCGGGTTGACCTTGCCCGGCATGATCGAGGAGCCCGGTTGAAGGTCAGGGATGGCGATTTCGCCGAGGCCGGTGTTGGGGCCCGAGCCCATCCAGCGGAGGTCGTTGTTGATCTTCATGAAGGAGATCGCGATGTTGCGGAGCTGGCTGGAGCCCTCGATGAGGCCGTCGCGGTTTGCCTGGGCCTCGAAGTGGTCGCGGGCCTCGGTCAGCGGCAGGCCGGTGTCGGCTGCGAGCAGCTCGATGACACGCTCCGGGAAGCCGGCCGGAGTGTTGATGCCGGTACCAACAGCCGTTCCACCGAGGGGAACCTCGGCGACGCGGGGGAGGGCTGCGTTGATGCGCTCGATGCCGTAGCGGACCTGGGCTGCGTAGCCGCCGAATTCCTGGCCCAGCATGACGGGCGTAGCGTCCATGAGGTGCGTGCGGCCGGACTTCACAACGTCCTTGAACTCCACGGCCTTGCGGTCCAGGGAGGCTGCCAGGTACTCAAGTGCCGGGATCAGGTCATTGATCAGGGCCGAGGTGGCAGCAACGTGCACGGACGTCGGGAAGACGTCGTTGGAGGACTGCGAAGCGTTCACATGGTCGTTCGGGTGGACAACTTTGTCACTCCCGGCGGACGCGAGGGCGCGCGAAGCGAGCTCGGCGATGACCTCGTTGGTGTTCATGTTGGAGGAAGTGCCCGAGCCGGTCTGGAAGACGTCGATCGGGAAGTCGCCGTCGTATTTGCCGGTGGCAACCTCATCGGCAGCTGCGGCGATGGCCTCGGCGAGCTCGCCATCGAGCACCCCCAGTTCGGCGTTCGCCAGTGCGGCTGCCTTCTTGACGCGGGCGAGGGCCTCGATGTGGGTGCGCTCAAGCGTCTTGCCGGAGATCGGGAAGTTCTCCACAGCACGCTGCGTCTGGGCGCGGTACAGGGCGTTCACGGGGACGCGAACTTCGCCCATCGTGTCATGTTCAATACGGAACTCAGTGGTGGAAGTCATGGGGCTAGCTTAGGGCGATTGGACGCCTCACCGAAAACCCGGAGGGGAGTGCTACGTGCTCCGGCACAGAGGCCGGAGCGCGGCCTCTTAGAGCTTGCCGATCCCGGAAACGAGGGCCGCACGGCCCTCATCGAGCTTGTAGGACAGGCCGATGACAGCAACGCGGCCGTCGTCGATGGCGTCGGAAATCACACGCGAACTGTCAGCCAGGCGGGCGGCAGTTTGCTTCACGTGCTCCACCACCATGTCGTTGACGTCTTCCTGGCTGTTGCGCTTGGCCGTCAATACGGACGGTGTGATTCGCTCAACGAGGTCGCGGATGAAGCCCGGAGGCATCTCGCCCGTTTCAACCGCAGCCTTGGTGGCCTTGACGGCGCCACAGCTGTCATGGCCCAGAATGACGATCAGCGGAACACGGAGTTCGCTGATGCTGTACTCGAGGGAGCCAAGGACTGCGTCATCAATGACCTGGCCGGCGGTACGGACTACGAAAGCGTCGCCCAGGCCGAGGTCGAAGATGATTTCTGCAGCGAGCCGCGAATCCGAGCAGCCAAAGATTACCGCAAAGGGATTCTGGTTCTCGATCAGGGAAGATCGTCGGGAAGCGTCCTGGTTGGGGTGCAGGGATTCGCCGGAAACAAAGCGTTCGTTGCCCTCGCGGAGACGGCGCCACGCCAGGGCTGGGGTCAGGTAAGTAGGCACGAGCCTTACTTTACGGCGCAGGGGTGCCAGTCTGTGAAACTGTTGCGCCGGGTCCGGTGCTGGCCGGTGCCGTTGCCGAAGGCGCTTGGTCGGCAGATTTCACGACGGCGGCGGCCAGGGTGGCGAACTCGTCAATGCTTGCCGTGCCGCTCAGGATGAGCGTGGTCCCACGGTACTCAAGCACCATGCTTCGCTTCTCCTTGCCCGAATCCCGCAGCTCCCAGTCCTGGCCTCCGGCGTTGCGCGTCCCGGTCACGGGAAGGTTGCCGGTCTGCTGCAAAACCCAGGTGGGGTTCGCCTGGCTGGTCTGGGTGAGGCCGATAAAGGCCTCCTTGGGAGTCAGGAAGCCAACTTCCCATGTGGGAACACCCGTGCCGGTTCCGGACTCCCAACGGGCATAGTTCGGCTTGAATGTGTCGCCGGTATCGGGTGTGACCGGTGTGAATCCCGCCACATCCGCAGCGTTGCGGGCGATGGCCGCCACGTCCACGGCGGGGCGGAAGCCCTCACCTTTAGGCGCCGGGTTCATGAGGACCACAGGCAGGAAGGCCAGCACGCACACCACCAACGCAATGATCATGCCGATCACGGACGCGTTGGCCCGTTTGGCGGCTTTCGCCGCAATGACGGGCTTGTAGGGGGCATCCGGGGCACTGGTTTGATCAGCCTCGGCAGCAGCCGGATCAGGGCTGGCAGCGGGCTTGTCCTGCGTTTCACTCACCACTCCATGATCCCTTATCGGGACAGGGAACACACATCCGGCAACCTCACCACCGGTATTGGGGCCGGTGGTCATTCAACGACTCCCGGTGGATGCGGCGACTATGATCGTTGGTAGAGGAACCCCGGGTTGCCCCGCGCAACCATGTCCGGTCCCGTGAATCGTCACTCGAAGAAGAGGTTCAAGTGTCTCCTGCACCAATGACCCAGCAGTATTCCACGATTTCGCCGTCGCTCGCCGTCGGCATCGACGAACCCGACCGCAACCTTGCGCTGGAACTCGTCCGTGTTACCGAAGCCGCGGCAATTGCCGGTGGCCACTGGGTAGGTTTCGGCGACAAGAACAAGGCTGACGGCGCCGCCGTCGATGCCATGCGTTCGTTCCTTCACACCGTCCACTTCAATGGCGTCGTGGTCATCGGTGAAGGCGAAAAAGATGAAGCCCCCATGCTGTTCAACGGCGAGCAGGTTGGTGACGGCACCGGCCCTGAGTGTGACGTTGCCGTGGATCCCATCGACGGAACCCGCCTCACCGCACTCGGCATCAACAATGCCCTCGCAGTCCTGGCAGTTGCCGAGCGCGGCTCCATGTTCGACCCCTCGGCTGTCTTCTACATGGAGAAGCTCGTCACCGGCCCCGAAGCCGCGGACATGGTGGACCTGCGCCTGCCCGTCAAGCAGAACCTGCACCTCATCGCCAAAGCCAAGGGCGTCAAGGTCAACCAGCTCAACGTCATGATCCTGGACCGTGACCGCCACCGCCCCCTCGTGGAAGAAATCCGCGAAGCCGGTGCGCGCACCAAATTCATCATGGACGGCGACGTCGCCGGCGCCATCGCTGCGGCCCGCTCCGGCACCGGTGTGGACGCCCTCATGGGCATCGGCGGTACCCCGGAGGGCATCGTTGCGGCCTGCGCCATCAAGTCACTCGGTGGCGTCATCCAGGGCCGCCTGTGGCCGACGTCGGACGAAGAGAAGCAAAAGGCAATCGACGCCGGACACGACCTCGACCGCGTCCTCTCCACCAACGACCTCGTCACCTCCGACAACTGCTACTTCGCAGCAACCGGCATCACCGACGGCGATCTCCTCCACGGCGTCCGCTACCAGAAGGACCGCGTTCTGACGCAGTCCATCGTGATGCGCTCGAAGTCCGGGACCGTGCGCTTCGTTGATGCTGAGCACCACGCCTCCAAGTGGGAGACGTACGCGCGCAAGCCGTAACCTCCGCAGCTAACAGAAGGACGGCGAGCATCGCTCGGCGGCTATCTCCTCGTACCTCGTCGATTTGATGCCGCTATCGCGATACTCGCCGTCCTTCTCTGTGTCCGGCCGGCTTCAGGCTTCGCGCTGTTGTGGGGTGGGGCAGGGCTCAAGGTGTGCCGCCACCACCTACTTTGGCTATGGAACTCTGCCGACACGCCGTCATTCACGGTGTGTTGGGGCGAGGGGGAGCTCAAAGTGGGTGGTGGAGGAACGCGGTCCTGGCGCGGGGAT
Organism: Paenarthrobacter sp. NPDC056912; assembly: GCF_042786555.1. NCBI lineage: Bacteria > Bacillati > Actinomycetota > Actinomycetes > Micrococcales > Micrococcaceae > Paenarthrobacter > Paenarthrobacter sp. NPDC056912. Next base: position 31,025 of record NZ_JBHUCD010000008.1, on the reverse strand, counting down.
TAGCGGAGTTTGTCGCGGAGCTTCCGCGCCAGTTGGTATGCGCCGTAGCGGAGCTTGTTCACCGGGAGGTCCCAGGTACCGGGGTAGGAGACTTCGCGGCCTCCGAAGGACTTCTTGAAGGCCGTGAAGCCAGCCCACTTATGGTCCGGCTGATCCTCGGGCGCCACGCCCCAGAGATCCACATGCTTGAGGCCCTTTTCCTTGGCATCGGCCATCAGGGTCACCAGCAGGGGGATCCCGGCGCTGAGCTTTCGGTGGGTGTCATCCAGCGCCGCATGGGCGTACACGCGGGTATCGGCAGAATCGTAGGCGAAGGCAGCGGCGATCGGTTCGCCCTCAAGCTCAGCGATGAACAAGGTTCCCGCGCCGGATGGGAGCAGCGATTCGGCCACCTGAGTGAGGTAATCGTCGCTCTGGGGCTTGAAGCCGTTCCTGGCCGCGGTCAGGTGGAGGAAGTGCAGGAGCACCGAGATTTCCGCCGGGTCCTGGGAGGCCCGGAACGTCACACCCTTCTTGTGGATATTCCGGTACAGGTTCCGGTTGGTTGGCTTCATGCCCGCCAGGACGTCCTTGAAGTCACCTTCAAGATCCACGATCCAGCTCAGTTCAGGCTGCTGGTTGACCGGCGCCGGCTGTAGGCCGCGCGCACGGAGGAGCGGACCGGCGTCGGACGCGGTAAATCCTGCCGCTGCAGGCTCCATCCGCACGAAGACAGCGCGCTCCTTTTTGGCCAGAGCAAGCAAAGCGGCAGTGGCGGCGTCGAAAGCCTCCACGGACTCCGCCACTGGCCCATAAGGGGTATAGATGACCTTGCCCGCAGGGTTTTTCTCCTCTACGGCGAGGAAGCTCCAGCCGGGACCCGACTGCTCATGGACCTGGCGTCCGAGTGAACGCTGGACTGCGGCCCACGCGGGCGTTTGAAGGAAAAACTCCATGGATCAGTTCCCCAGACCAGTGGTCACGGCGAAAGCGATGCTGGTATCCGTGGTGCCCTGGACAGGGTGCACGTTCACCGGGGCTTCGGCATCGGGGATGAAAGCCGCAGCGCCGCGCTGGAGGCGGAGATCGCTCTTGGGGGAGTCGAGCAGCACCGAACCGGCAACCACGACGACGACGGCCGGCCCGTTTTGCGCCAATGGCACCGGCTCGGAACCCGGGCCAAGTTCAATGCGCTGAAGCTGGAACTCCTTGAACGGTGGACGGTACAGTTCCTGCCCGAACTCCGTGCCTTCGGCCAGGACCTTGGGAACCCCGAGGGCCTCGAACCGCACCGTCTTGAGCAGCTCCGGGACATCCACGTGCTTGGGGGTCAGGCCGCCGCGCAGGACGTTGTCGGAGGTCGCCATGACCTCTACCCCCAGGCCACGGATGTAGGCGTGGACGTTGCCTGCGGGCAGGTATACGGCTTCGCCCGGCTCAAGCGACAGGTGGTTCAGGAGCAAGGAGATGAGCACCCCGGGGTCGCCCGGGAAAGCCTCGTTGATGCCCAGCATGGCCGTCAGGGCTTCCCTGTGCGGTTCCCGCGGCGCACCTGAGCGCAGGACGGATTCGACTTCCACCACGGCCTCGGATACTTCACGTCCGCCTTCGATCAAGCGCGTGAAGGCTGCCTTGAGGGCCGCCGACTCATCTGCCAGTCCGAGGTCGGCGATGACACCGGTGATGATGGCCGGGACTTCCATGGCGGCCGAATCCAGGACGGTTGCCAAGTGCTCAAAGACACTTCTCGATGCGGCCGCGGGCCTGAAACCGCACAGAGCCCTGAAGGGCGTCAGCGCGTAGATCATCTCCGGCTTGTGGTTGTCATCCTTGTAATTGCGCTCAGCCGAGCCGGCAGCAAGGCCGGCGGCGTTCTCACGGGCATAGCCCTCCCGGGCCTGCTCCAGGCTGGGGTGGACCTGCAAGGACAGGGGCTCTTCCGCTGCCAGGAGCTTGGTGAGGAACGGCAGACGCGGCCCGAATGCGGCCAGGCTTCCTGACCCCAGGAAATGCGCGGGATCGGAGGTAATCAGCGCGTCAAGCGGCTGCGTCACGCCGTTCGGGTGGATCGCAGTGGACGGGGAATCCGGGTGGGCCCCGATCCACAGCTCTGCCTCCGGACCGCCGGAGGCGGGCCGACCCAACAAGTCCGCGATCGCCGTCGTGGAACCCCACACGTAGGGTCTCAAAACATTCTCAATCTGGTACACGAAAGAAGGTCCTTATCGTTGCGCTGAACGTGGGGTGGAGCGGACGTGCCAGCTTACAGCGGTGCGCACTGTCCGTTGGTGGCCACCAGGTCACGGATGCCTTGCTCGTCGCCTTGCGCCTTGAGGCCATTCAACAATTCGATGGTGATCGGCGTGCCGTCCGGGGTGGTGGTCACCGGAGTGAAGTCGGCCGACGGCGAGGGCAGTTGGCTTGCGGGCAGGAGGCTGGTTCCTGTCGGTCCGGCGGCCACGATGGTTCCGGCGGCGGGACGGTCATTGGAAACGACGGCGTCATCGGCCTTGGGACTGCGGGAAGAAGCCAGGGTTTCCTGGACCTTGGCGTGGATCAAATCGAAGTCCGGGACCGTGGAGAACGAGGCATCAAAGTCGGGTGGCCCGATGGTAAGTCGCTTGACCGGTTGGTTCTTTGACTTCAGCGCCAGGTCCACGAAGCTTCCGAGCTGGCCCGAGGAAATGTTCGAGTCAACCACCTTGGTGCCGGCGTTGGCAATGTCCTCGAACTTGGTCAGGAGCGTGGCCGGATCCAACTGTTTGAGCATGGCCTGCTGCACGCACTGCTGGCGGGCGATGCGGGCGTAGTCATCCACGAACTCGCGGGAACGGCCGTACCAAAGGGCATGGAAGCCGTCCAAGTGCTGGTCGCCGGCCGGTATCCAGCCATCAGGCATGCCGTGGATTCCGTTGGCTTCGTCAGTGACGGGACCACTGATGGGCACCCAGCCGCCGGCTTTGATGCGGATGCCACCCATGGCGTCGATGAGCCTGGCGAATCCGTCCATGTCCACCAGGACATATGCCTGGACGGTGATGCCCAGAGTGCCGGAAACGGCTTCCAAGGTGGCCTGCGCGCCGGGATCTGCGACACCCGGGTAGAGGTCCTTGTAATTGTTGGTGACCTCGGTGTTGACGGCGTTAATGAGGCATTCGTCCCCGCAGTTGTAGCCGTCGGGATAGATCTTGCGCATGGGCGAACCTTCGCTGAACTGGGCGTTCTGAAGGTTGCGGGGGACCGAAATGATGGCGCTCTCGCCGGTTTTGGCGTCCACGCTGATCACCGAGAGACTGTCCGGCCGGCGACCGGTCCTGTCATCCCCGGCGTCGCCGCCCATCATGAGGAAGTTGTAGCGTCCGTCCACGGGGTCGATCGCGGGACCGGCGTCGAAGATGCTGCCGATGGCATTGCGGCTCACGTTCAAGACGTATGCGATGTAGCCCAGCGATCCACTGGCCAGGACCGTTGCGAGGGTCAGGACCACGGCAATAATGGGCCGCATTCCCGGTGCAAGCAGGGTGGGCCGAATGATGCGCAAGGTGTTGAGGAACAAGTACGCCCAGCCCAAGGCCAACGCCACCAGGACCACGATGATGACCAGCGAGCCCACGGGGTGGGTCACGATGCTGAGCAGCATCGTCCTGTTCACCAGGGCGATGAAGATAGTTACCAGCGCCAGGGCCCATACAGTGAGCGTGACACGCAACGCCGCACGGCCGAGTTTCCGGTCGCCGGCGACGATCTGGGCGCTGCCGGGGATGAAGAGAGTGAGGAGGACCAGCACGAAGGCGCGTTTGGTCCGCACCGGAGCAGTGGCCCCGGACGGATACCGGACAGGATCAGTCAGTGCGGAACCGGGCTGATTCGGACTCTTGTGCATGGTAGTCATCCGCTGCCTTCCTAGCGGGAGCTCCGGGCAGAGGCGTTGGCAGGGGAGAAGACCTCTTGGACTTTGTGGCGCAGGTTTTCGCCCTTCTTGGTGGCGACGTCGTTCAGCTCCTGGGCAAAGGCAAGGAGGTCGGCGCGCAGCTTGCTTGCAAGATCGTCTGTTCCAGACGCGAGCACGCGCACAGCCAGGAGTCCAGCGTTGCGGGCGCCGGCGATGGAGACCGTGGCTACCGGAACGCCGGCGGGCATCTGCACGATGGACAGCAGAGAGTCCATGCCGTCCAGGGTCTTCAGCGGAACGGGCACGCCGATTACGGGCAGCGGGGTGACCGATGCGAGCATTCCCGGAAGATGTGCGGCGCCACCGGCGCCGGCAATGATGACGCGCAGGCCGCGTTCGTGGGCCGTCTGTCCATAGCGGATCATCTCCGTGGGCATGCGGTGCGCAGAGACGACATCCGCTTCAAAGGGGATCCCGAACTCGGCCAAGGCATCCGCTGCGGCCTCCATGACCGGCCAGTCGGAATCGGAGCCCATCACGAGCCCAACGAGCGGGGCAGTGGATTCTGAAGTCATGAGGTCTCCTCGGGGGTGGTCTGCGCCGGCATGCGGCCGTCGCGGATGATGTCTGCCACGGCAGTGGCCCGCTGGCGAACGGAGTCGACGTCGGAAACGGAGCTGCCAACGAGGTTTACGTGGCCGATCTTGCGGCCGGGGCGCACGGACTTGCCGTAGGAATGCACCTTGGCCGCCGGCTCGTATGCCAACGCCATGGGAAACGCCTTGAAGAGGTCCTGGTTATCGCCACCGAGGAAGTTCTTCATGACCACCACAGGGGCCAAGGCATCGGTGGCGCCCAGCGGGAGGTCCAGCACTGCCCGCAGGTGCTGTTCGAACTGGCTGGTGATGGAACCGTCCTGTGTCCAGTGACCCGTGTTGTGCGGACGCATGGCCAGTTCGTTGATCAGGAAGCCCACGCCGACGCCGGGCGTTTCAAACAGTTCCGCGGCCATGACACCTGTGACGCCGAGTTCATTGGCAATGCGCAGTGCGGCCTCTTCGGCAGCGGCCGCTACCTCAAGGGGGATGTTTTGTGCCGGGGCGATGACTTCGTCGCACACGCCGTCCACCTGAATGGTGTGGACCACGGGCCATGCCCGCGACTCGCCGCCAGGCGTACGGGCCACAAGGGCGGATAGTTCGCGGCTGAATTCCACTTTGGCTTCGGCCAGCAAGGGGCTCATGGCTTCGAACCAGTCCGCTGCACCCTGGGCGTCATCCGCGGAGTCGACAATCCGGACGCCCTTGCCGTCGTAGCCGCCGCGGGGTGTCTTCAGCACCACGGGCCAGCCGATCCGATCGCCAAAGGCGATCAGTTCGTCAACCGTGTGCACGGCAGACCACTCAGGGTTGGGAAGGCCGAGGCGATCGATCGCCGCGCGCATGACCAATTTGTCCTGGGCGTTGACCAGGGCATCGGGGCCGGGCTGGACGTTGACACCGGCATCCAACAGGGCGCGCAAGTGCTCGGTAGGAACATGTTCATGGTCGAACGTCAGCACGTCCAGGCCCTTGGAGAACTCAAGGAGGGCGTTCAGGTCCTTGTAGTCGCCGATCGGCGCCGAGGCCACTGCGGCAACAGCCGAAACGTCCTCACCTTCGGCCAAAACACGGAGTTCGATGCCCAGGGCGGTAGCGGGCGGGGCCATCATTCGTGCGAGCTGGCCGCCGCCAACAACGCCAATTACTGGAAAAGTCACAAGGTTCAGCCTACCGAACCGGCGGCGGGATCACTGATTCTGCCGCTCTTTCGCCGCCTTTCGGACCCTGAACCGGGGTGGTATCGGGCTTCTCACAGCCCGCTCCCGGGCAACGCTTGGAAATCGGCGCTAAAATGGGTTTGGCCCATCGGCCCATTTTTCAACGGCCATGGAGGGTCATGATCACCACACTTGCAGATCGCATCCGCGGACTTGCCTCGCTTTTCTGGCGCGAGGTAGCAAAGTTCGGCGCCGTAGGCGGTGTTGCTTTTGTCATTGATTCGGCCGTTTTCATCTGGCTCTTCTCCGGTCCCATGCACGGCAGCGAGGTGTGGGCCAAAGCGATCGCCACGATCGTGGCAAGCGTGTTCTCATGGGTGGCCAACCGCTTCTGGACGTTCCGCCACCGCAAGCAGGCCAACGTGGTGCGCGAAGCCGTCCTGTTTGCAGTGATGAACCTCGTGGGACTGCTGATCGCGTCCGGTTGTGTGTGGTTCGCCAAGTACATCCTGGATCTGAACGACAAGCCGTCCCTTTTCGTGGCAGGCAGCGTCGTGGGCCTTATCCTGGGCACCATTTTCCGCTTCTTCGCCTACCGCTTCTGGGTGTTCAACGAAGAGCTGGATGCCGAACCCGCCTACTCGCATGACCACGAGATCCTGGACCTTCACCACAAGCCCAAGGACGCTGGCGAACCCAACGCAACGAACCCGGCTACCGGCGACGTCCCCTCCATCAAGAACGTCTGACGCCAGGGAGTCCGCAGCTACGATCGGCTGACGCGCTCGTTCTCCAACAGGTGCTCGGTAACGTCCAGGTCCGGGTGCACCAGGACCACGGACCCGTCCTCTTTCCATGCGCCCAGTGAAGCGGCCAGGCCGGACGCCAGTCCGTCGGCCGCACGCACCAGCAGCCGGACACCGGGTTCCTGGGCTGCGGCAAATCCATCCAGCAGGCCGTCATGGCTGTGCCCGGAGGCGCCACCCACGGCAGGCAGTTCCCCACCCGGTTCGTTGTGCGCCATGAAGACATCGCCATGGGAGCGGACCTCCGCGGCATAGTCCACGACGCCGGCGGGCAGCTCGCCCGGCCAGCGCATGGCCAGCGCCGCGAGGGGCACGGCGACTATCGCGTCAAAGCCGGCACCGGCGCCGTCGTCGGGATTGTCTGTGACCAGAAGGTCGGCGGAAGTCTCGTCGAAGATGACCTCCATGCCGAGCTGCCAGGCGGCCAACGCCCACACAAAGGATTTCCAGTGCGCCGGCAGGTCCAGCCGCAAGGTCATGCCCGGCTCGGCGTCGAGTTCGTCCTGCAATAGGTTGCTGGTCTTGGCAACCCAGTTGTCCAGGACGCGCCCGGAGAGCTCAACGCGCTCGGAATCGGGGCCGTACCACGTCAGCCTCGGGGAGGTTGAGTGGCCGGATCGCAACGTGGTCATCAGGTTCACTGCCGGGATGCTCATGGGTCAATCTTGTCACGGTGGCCACGAGCAGCGGGGGGAGATTGTGAAATGCCCCACACTCCCGTTAGTCCAGACGTTGGTCATTATCCGGGCGCGTCTCGAATTCCGCGCAAATTCAATGAAAGTTCATGTAAACCGATGTGAAGCTTCCATTTTCCGCGGGGACGCGCGGCGGCGCGACGGAAATATTGGGCGTGGCGCATCCCACGTTTCTACAGAATCTTGATTATTATCCCGGCGCAGCTTGACTGGTGGGTAGTTACACGCGTGTAATTAGTAATCAACGCCGCTGCACAGATGACCGGAACACCGCCGGGAATCGGAAATACATCCAAGCAGCAGCTGCAAAATCAGGAGGGACGCCATGGGGCAAGCGTTGCGTATCCAGGAAGATGCAGTCGTCGCAGAACATGCGTCGGTGAAATACCGTTCGCGGGACGTACCGGGGGATTGGTACGTAGACCCAGCGGATCCGGAAGCGGCAGACCGATACAACCAGAATGTTCAGCAGTCTTTGGAGGATCAGGCAACTGCCCTCCTGGCCGCACATGAGGCGTTGATCGGTGACCTGCCTGCCGGGCCGGACGAAGACCTTGATGACCCTCCCATGGAGTTGCGTCGTCCGCAGGAAACGCCGGGGCAGCCCGTCTGGATCGGCCTTCCAAGCCAAGGGGACTTCGATGACGAAGGCGAACTCGGTTGGCAGACTGACGCGTTGTGCGCACAAACCGACCCGGAAGCTTTCTTCCCCGAAAAGGGTGGTTCGACGAGGGACGCCAAGAAGGTCTGCGGAGCGTGCAACGTCCGCTCGCAGTGCTTGGAATACGCTCTCGCAAATGACGAGCGGTTCGGTATTTGGGGCGGCCTCTCGGAGCGGGAACGTCGTCGGCTAAGGAAGCGAGCGGTCTGATTCTCAAGGAAGTGCACGTTACCGCCGTCCTGGTTTCCCACGACGGCGGTAACTATCTCCCCAGAACTTTGGCGGCATTGTCGGACCAGACGCGTTCGGCAGATGCCGCCATTGGCATTGATACAGGTTCCACGGACAATTCGGAGGAATTGCTCCGCGAAGCACTGGGCAATGCCAATGTCACTACATTCCAGCATCCAAAATCCGGTTTTGGCGCAGCTGTCCAGGCCGGACTGCAGGAGCTCGCTCCCGCGGACGGTACTGCACGCCCCGGCAATGAAAAAGACGGCGCGGGCGAGGACGCCACTGCAATCCAGTGGATCTGGCTCCTCCACGATGACGCCGCACCGGCGCCGGATGCCTTGGCCGAGCTCCTCCACGCGGTGGAACGCGCGCCCTCGGTGGCCGTGGCCGGTTGCAAGCAACTCGGCTGGGACAACAAGAGGCACCTGGTGGACGTAGGGCTCTCGACGAGCCGCTGGGCCGAGCGACTCACCCTGATCGACGCCGACGAAGTGGACCAAGGCCAGTACGACGCCCGGACGGACACGTTCGCCGTGAACTCTGCCGGTATGTTGATCCGCCGCGACGTCTGGGAACAACTTCAGGGCTTCGACCCCGCACTGCCCGGAAGCGGCGACGACGTCGACTTCTGCTGGCGAAACTGGCTTGCAGGAAATCGTGTGGTGGTTGTCCCCAGCGCACGTATGTTCCACGTGGAGCACCGGCCCCACGGATTGGGCACCTCCACCGCCGCACGCAAAGCCCAGATCCATATGCGGCTCAAGCACACGCCTTGGTGGAATGTGCCGTTCCAGGCCCTTGGAGCCTTGTTCGGTGCGATCGTTCGGTTGGTCCTGAGCATCCTGGTCAAAGAACCGGGCTATGGTTTCTCGCAGTTCACCGCCACTATCGCTGCTTTGGTGCGTCCGCTAGCCGTGGCCAGGGCGCGGCGTGCTGCGGCCCGGACCCGCCGCGTGCACCGCTCCGTGATCCGGGGATTGCAAACCCCCACGCGAGAGGTCCGTGCCAACCGCCGGTCCTTGCTGGAAGCGATCCGTCCCAGCGATGATTCCCCCGCAGTCTCGGACCTCCTGGCCCCGGAACCCAGCGGCGATGCCGCCGACGATTTCGCAGCCCTTGCAACGAACGAACGCGGCTGGGTGGGAACGGGCGCCGTCGCGGCTGCCTTGATTGCCCTCGTAGCCGCCTTGGTGGGGCTGCTGGGCCTGCTCCGTTCCGGAACGGTAGCCGGCGGCGGGCTCCTTCCGCTGTCCGCATCGCCGGGGGAAATCTGGGCGAACGCCTCCACCTGGTGGATTTCGCTGGGTGCCGGACTACCCGGGCATGGTGATCCGTTCGGCTACGTACTGTGGCTGCTGTCCCTGTTCGGCGGCGGCGATGGCAGTGCCGCCATGGTCTGGCTGCTCATCCTCGCCATGCCATTGTCCGGCCTGGGTGCCTGGTTTGCAGCAGGCGCCTTGACGACCCGGCGCCGGTTCAGGATGGTTGCTGCCCTGGCGTGGTCGGCCGCTCCGGCGCTTCTGATCGCGGTGAACGAGGGCCGGGTCGGCGCTTTGCTGGCGCACCTGATGATGCCGCTGTTGCTCCTGGCCTTGCTGCGCGCCTCCGGTTCAGCGATCGGCCAAGGACACCCGATGGGCCGGAGCCACCTCAGCCGGCGGCCCGCCTTGCTGCTGGGGAAACCGGGCATCAACGGAACACCGTCGTGGACCGCGGCAGCTGCTGCAGGCCTTGCCATGGCCATTGTGACGGCCTCGGCGCCGTCCCTGTTGGGGCCAACAGTTGTTGCCGTGATCCTTGCTGCAGTGGTCCTGGGACAACGCGGAAAAACTTTGTGGTGGTCGCTGCTGCCCACTGTTGCATTGTTCATTCCCTACGGAATTTCAGTCCTGGACAGGCCGCGCTCCCTGCTGGCCGACCCCGGGCTGCCGCTCACTTTTGAGGCAGCGCCGTTGTGGCAGCAGCTGCTTGGCCAGCCGTTGGCGTTCGACATCGACGGCGGACTGACCGGTTTGGCGTTCTTCGGCCCCGGCAGCGTCCCATGGGCCCTGTTGTTGGCGCTGCTGGTCAGCGTTCCTGTGTTGCTCCTGGCGATCGCCGCCTTGTTCCTGCCCGGAAAACGGACCGCGCTTGTCAGGGTCTTTTGGCTGGCTGCGTTGGCTACCTTGGCGAGTGGATGGCTGGTGGGGCATGTGGCCACGGGAGTCAACAACAACTCGATCGTCGGCCCGTTTACCGGCCCTGCCGTGTCTGCTGCAGGCATGCTGCTGCTGGGGGCGGCGATCCTGGGCGCCGACAAGCTCTTTGCGGCAACCCGCAGAACCACGGATCCTTCCCGGCGGACGCTGCCGATCCGGCGTATTGCCTCCGGCCTGGTAGTGACACTGCTCGTTGCCGGTCCGCTGGCTGGCATGGGCGTGTGGGCCGCCATGAATGTCCTTCACCCGTCCGCGGCCCCCGGAACATCGGCAACTCCCGGAGGCGCCAAGCCCGGTTCGTCCCTTGGCTCCTACCGTCAGGTGTGGCCGGTGGACCATGGCACTTTGCCCGCCACCGCCGTCGACCGCGGCCTGGGACCCGAGCGTACACGAACGCTGGTCATCACCAGTGGCGAGCAGGGTGCGTTTACGTCATCGCTAATGCGGGGATCAGGGACGACGCTGGACAGCCTGTCCACCATCGCCTCGGCACGAACCATCATTGGCGCCCCGGGCCGCGAGGAAATCGCTGCGGACGACGCCGCGACGACTTCGCTTCGGAGAGCCGTGGCTACCATCGTGGCAAGCAGCGGCGTGGACCCCCGTGCCGACCTTGAACAACTAGGGGCCGGCTTCGTGGTGCTCAAGGCCGCTGACAACGCGGCACAGCTGACGGCCAGCAGGATCGACGCCGTTCCGGGACTCGTGGCTGTTGGACAGACCGACGCCGGGTGGCTCTGGCGGGTCACACCGCGGAACCAGCCTGCGGCTACTGCCGCGGACACGGCGCACCGCGTGCGAATCGTCGACTCGGAAGGTGCCACGATCGGTTCGTTGCCTTCTGAAGAAGTTTCCGTGACCGCATCCGTGTCCTCGGGTGACGAGGGCCGCAAGGTGGTCCTGGCCGAACGGTCGGATCCTGGCTGGAGCGCCTGGATGGACGGCCGCGAGTTGAAGGCAACAACATCCGGTTGGTCACAGGCTTTCGAGCTCCCGGCCAGCGGCGGTGACCTCGAAATCCGCTACACGAATCCGTGGGCCCTGTGGCTGGGAATCCTGCAGGCAGTGGTGATCGGGCTGACGGCCCTGCTGGCCGTTCCGATGCCCGCCCGTCGCACGCGAACCGGCATGTCGAGGGATGAAGTATCCCTCCGTAAGGAGTACAGCAGTGTCTGACGACCAGAAGAAAGCGGCTGACCCCAGCGGCGGCGCCCCGCGAACCCGGAAATCAAGGTCAGGCGCTGAAGGAGAGGCCAGCCCGAGGGTTACCGCCAAGGGCTCGCGCAGTTCGAACAAGGGCGTCATCACCGGTGTCCTTTCGGCAGTAGTCATCCTCGCAGCCGGCGGGGGAGCCGTGGCCGCCACCTCGATGGTGCCGGAGCCTTCAGGGGGCACTGCCTTGGACGTCCGGCAAGCTGATGTACCCGCCGGCCGTGCCCTGGGTGTCTGCCCTGAACCCGCGCGGCTGGTCAATGGGACCGTCGTCGGAACCGACGCCGACTTCAGCCCCGTATCCACCACCGCCACGAGCGCACTCAACGCAGTGGTCCTCAGCAATCCGGCGGGCACCGTGCCTGGAAGTACCGTTAACGCCCTGGGTGGTGACCTGATCGCGGAAATCGCCAAGGCTCCCACCAGCACTCCCACGCCGACAACGGGTCCTCCCGTACTGGCGGCCGGTGTGGAGTCCATCAGCCCGGTGACGTCGCCGACGATCGTAGGCGCTGATCCGATCGGGAACGAACAGGCATCCTTGGCGGCCAACCTCAGCTACTCGGCAACGGACGGTGACCTCCGCGGCCTGGCTTCTGCCCAATGCCAGCAACCGGGCAACGATTCTTGGCTCCTGGGCGCAAACACCGCGCTCGGCCGAACTGCGGTCCTGAACCTCAGCAACGCCTCGGAGACGCCGGCAACAGTAAACCTGGACCTCTATGGCGCTCAAGGTCAGATCCAGGCCCCGGGCGCCCGTGGACTCCTGGTAGCCCCCGGGACCACCCGTTCGGTCAACCTCGCCGGGCTCGTCCCCGGCGAATCACAGGTTGCGGTCCACGTGCGCAGCACAGGTGGCCCGGTGGCGGGCACCATCCAACAGAGCGTGTTGCGTGGCCTGGCGCCGGGCGGCGTCGAATTCCTTTCGCCTGGAGCCGGTCCGTCAAACCTGCAGGTGATGTCCGGCGTCGATATCCAGGACTCGGCCGCCATCAAGGCGCTGGGCGACAAATCGGGTTTTGCGGACGCAGTACCGGCCCTCCAGATCGCTGTACCCGGATCCACCGACGCCGTAGTCCAAGTGCGCCTGTTCGGCGCCAACGGTGAACGGCAGATTCCCAACGGGGGAGTGGTCACGGTCAAAGGCGGAACAGTCGCCACCCTGGACCTCGACAACGTTCCGGCAGGCAACTACACCATCAGTGCCAGCTCGGATGTCTCGTTCGTGGCATCCGCCCGGGTCACCCGCGGCGCCAAAGCCGAAGAGGCAACTGATTTCGCGTGGTCGCCGTCGTCGGCCAGGCTTGGCAGCCAGCACCTGGTGGCAGTACCCAGGGACGGCCGGCGGTTCTTGAGCTTCGGTGTCCCCGAGGGGCGTGGCACCGTCAGCTACGCCCCTGTGACCGCCGACGGCAAAGTTGGCAAGGCCGTTGACGTGGACATGTCCGGCGGCACGACATCGCTGATAGAGCTCCCCGCCAAGTCCGGGGACGCCGTGGTAGCCGGTTACGTGGTTTCAGCCTCGGGCGACCCCGTGTACGGCGCCCTTCTCCTTGGAAAACAGGGCCGGAACGACGTTTCCGTGGTGGCCATCAAGGACGCAGCAGCCGGGCTCGAGAAGGTCCCCGTGTCGGTAGGCTACTAGCCTGCGGCCAGTTCCCGCCTCAGCGGTGTATCGCCGTCGTTACTGGTACCGACGGCGGTACACCGGATCCAGCGTCTCCGGCGGGACACCGAGCATTTCAGCCGTGTACTCCACCACGACGTCGTGGACCAGGTCCTGCAGTTCTTCGCGGGTGGAGGAGCCCTGCTCGACCACCCGGCGGTAGACGGTGATCATCGGGGCCTCGCCACGGCCGCCCGGGGTGTAGGAACCCATAGGGGCAGCATTTCCCGTGGCAACAAGCTGTTCGAGATTCGGTGGGATTTCGTCGACGGCAAAGAGAACGCCGTCGAGCTGCTTGCCCCACATGTCCTGAAGGCGCTCCGCGGAGTCCAAAACCATGTCGTCGAAACGCTCTGAGCGGGTTCGGAAACCGGGGAGGTTGGGGAGCATCAACTCTCCGCGCAGTCCACGTCCATGCCGGTTGCGCCGGCGCCGCCGGAAACCGCGGACGTCCTCTGCCTGATCGCCGTCGGCGTCAGTCCACCGGACAGTGAACCCGGGAACATGTGGCTGTGACTGCATATATCGACTTTAGTACCGGGAAACCCCCAGCGCGACACCATGGCCCGCACCGCGCCGTAGCTGCCAAATCTGTCCATTCCCTGGGAGCCACGGAAGGCCAATGCACAAGGTACCGGCCAATTGGCGCTAATCTGGGATGTTGTGGGTGCCATTCGTCAGTGTTCAAGATCAGCCTGCCGCCAGTCAGCGGTGGCTACTTTGACGTACGTGTACGCCGAGTCGACGGCCGTTTTGGGGCCACTGGCCACCTATGCCGAACCGCATGCCTATGACCTCTGCTCCCAGCATGCAGAGTCCCTTACCGTTCCGCGCGGCTGGGAAGTCCTGCGCCTGGCCATGCCGGCCACCCCGCCCGAGCCGGGCCCCGATGATTTGCTGGCCCTGGCCAACGCCGTCCGGGAGGCAGCCTCGGCAGCCACCGAGATCCCCGCCCGCCACAGCCGTCCGCACGTTGAGCCGCCAGCCGGCGTCGAAGGCACCCGACGCGGCCACCTGCGTATCCTTCGCGAACCGTCCTGACCCGAACCGTCCTGACCAGCGCCGCCATCGTTGTGGCGACGCCGGGTCCTGGACTCAAATCGTCGCCGGGCTCCTGAGGGGATCGTCGGCCACGGTAGGCTGGAATCTGCAGATAAATCCGCCAGCGGCGCCACGCCGGCGCCACCCAGGGAGCATCATTCATGCCAAAGGTCAGTCCTGAACTGTTGTCCATCCTGCGCTGCCCCGTGACGGGTTCAGCGCTGGTCCAGGAGGGCGAGGAGCTGGTCTCCACCACTGCCGGAGACAACGGTGAGAAGCTCCGCTACTCGATAGAGGACGGCATTCCGCTGCTCCTGCCCCCGGAACTGCTGGCCGCAGCGAACGCCGCAGGCTCCAGCCAGCACGATTCCAAGGCCTGAGGCACTTTCTTTCAGCAAACCCGCAAGGTACCCCTAAGGACTTCCATGACTTTTGACTTCAAAGTGGCCGACATCACCCTTGCGGAGGCAGGCCGCCACCAGATCCGCCTTGCCGAGCACGAGATGCCTGGCCTTATGTCGCTCAGGGCAGAGTTCGGCGCTTCACAGCCCCTCAAGGGCGCACGGATCGCCGGTTCGCTGCACATGACCGTGCAAACAGCAGTCCTCATCGAAACCCTCACCGCCCTGGGCGCGGAGGTTCGCTGGGCCTCCTGCAACATCTTCTCCACCCAGGACGAAGCCGCTGCCGCCGTCGTGGTGGGCAAGGGCACTCCGGAAGACCCGCAGGGCGTTCCGGTCTTCGCCTGGAAGGGCGAAACCCTGGAGGAATACTGGTGGACCGCCGAGCAGATTCTCACCTGGCCCGGGGCTGACACCAACCCTGAGTTGGGCCCCAATATGATTCTCGACGACGGTGGCGACGCCACGCTGCTGCTGCACAAGGGCGTCGAATTCGAAGCCGCGGGCGCCGTCCCGGCGGCAACTGAGGAAGATCCCGAGGAATACGTCCTCATCGTGGACCTCCTGCGCAGGACGCTCGCCGCTGATCCGCAGAAGTGGACCCGCTTGGCTGCGCGCATCGAGGGCGTCACGGAGGAAACCACCACGGGCGTACACCGCCTGTACCAGCTCGCCGAGCAGGGCAAGCTGCTGTTCCCGGCCATCAACGTCAACGACTCCGTTACCAAGAGCAAGTTCGACAACAAGTACGGCATCCGTCACTCCCTGCCGGACGGCATCAACCGGGCCACCGACGTCCTCATGGGCGGCAAGGTCGCCGTCGTCTGCGGTTATGGCGACGTCGGCAAGGGCGCCGCGGAGGCGCTGCGGGGCCAAGGATCGCGCGTTATCGTCACCGAGATCGACCCCATTTGTGCGCTGCAGGCCGCCATGGACGGCTACCAGGTGGCCAAGCTTGAGACGGTGCTGGCACAGGGGGACATCTTCATCACCACCACGGGCAACAAGGACGTCATCATGGCCGAGCAGATGCTCGGCATGAAGAACAAGGCGATTGTTGGCAACATCGGCCACTTCGACAACGAGATCGACATTGCCGGCCTCGCCAAGGTGCCGGGAGTCAAGAAGGTCGAGATCAAGCCGCAGGTCCACGAATGGGTCTTCGACGCCGGAACAGGCGCCGAGCGGTCCATCATTGTTCTGTCCGAAGGCCGCCTGTTGAACCTGGGCAACGCCACGGGCCACCCGTCGTTCGTGATGAGCAACTCCTTCGCCAACCAGACCATCGCTCAGATCGAACTCTGGACCAAGAAGGACCAGCCTGCCGGTGAGCGCGAGTACGACAAGCAGGTCTACGTGCTCCCCAAGATCCTGGACGAGAAGGTGGCACGCCTCCACCTGGATGCACTGGGCGTCGAGCTGACAGAGCTCAGTAAGGACCAGGCGGATTATCTGGACCTGGACGTAGCAGGCCCTTACAAGCCGGAGCACTACCGCTACTAGCAGCCAACGCGTTACCCAAATCGATGGTGAAAGGCCGGACACGCGAACAGCGTGGCCGGCCTTTCGGCTAGAATTGGGTGTTCAGTATTGCTTGCCGGGGGACAGGAAGACGGGAACCATGACGGAAGTCGCCAAACGGAAAACGGGCAAGATCCTTGCCATCGTAGGGATCTGCGCTGCCATTGCCGTGGGTGGAATCGGCGTGGCAACGGTGCCTGGCCTGCTGGCCGGATCCACTCAGGACGGCTCCGCCTCGGCTCCAACTCCAACACCGGATGCCAAACCTGTGGAGCTGGGCATCACCCCGCTGGACGGCGCCGTGGAATGGAACCCTGTGGTTGGTCCCCAGATCAAGGCCGTCAACGGCAAGGTCAAGGACGTTGTGCTGGCTCCGGTGGATGGCGGAACTCCGGTCCAAGGCAAAACCAGCCCGGACGGCAGCACGTGGACCACGCTGGAGGTCCTCAAATTCAAAACCCAGTACAGCTACGCCTTCACCGTGGTGGATACAGCGGGCAAGGAAACCAAGAAAACCCAGACTTTCACCACCGTTTCGGCTGCCTTCGAAGCCGATGCCTCCATCTATCCCCGCAACGGAACCACTGCAGGTTCCGGTCAGCCCATCGAAATCAATTTCAGTGAGCCGGTAGTGGACAAAGTGGCTATGGAGAAGCGGGTAGCCATCACGGTTTCTTCCGGTCAGCCGGTGGCCTGGCACTGGTACTCGGACAAAAAGGTGAGGATCCGGCCAGAGGCATTCTGGACTTCTGGAACCACGGTCACCGTGGACATGAAACTGCTGGGCGTCGACTTCGGAAACAGCATGATCGGCAACGGGGACGTAGTGTCCACGTTCACTACCGGCCCGCAGCGGATTGCCGTTGTGGACGACAACACCAAGACCATGAACGTGTACTCCGACGGCCAACTGCTGCACACTGCCCCTGTGTCCCTTGGCGGCGAAGACTGGCTCTCGCCCACCGGATACGCGGTGATCCTGGAGCAGGAGCGCAAATCCAACTTCAACGCCGGCAGCATCGGCCTGAAGCCGGGGGACAAGGGTTACTACGCGCCGATGGTGGTGGACTATGCCAACCGCCTCACGTGGTCCGGCGTCTATGTCCACCAAGCGCTCGAGGCTGCCTGGGGTGCCATTGGCCGGGTGAACGTTTCCCATGGATGCGTAGGCCTTCTGCCGGACGATGCCGCCTGGTTCTTCAACAACATGAAGACAGGTGACGTGGTGCAGATCCTCAACACCGGCGCGCCCGCGGTGGAACCCTTGGAGGGTTTCGGGGACTGGAACATCCCTTGGGCGAGCTACGCCCAGCGCTAGTCCTGCTGTTAAGATCAGGGCAGTGATTATTTCCTGCGCTCTTTGACTCTTCCCTCAAGTGCCCACCTTTTAGTTGGCCTTGCAATCCGTGCTGCCTTCGTGGTGATTCCGGGTGTCGTGCAGGGGAGCCCTTTCTTGGGTTCCCCGGCTCCTTCCACCGGATTCCTCTTCATCACCTGGAGCACACATGACTACTTCACCAACCCTTCGCCCGGACTGCGGCAAGTGTTTTGCCCTTTGCTGCACCGCGCTCGGATTCGCCCGCTCGGCCGACTTCGCAATCGACAAACCGGCAGCTTCGCCCTGCCCGAACATGGCGGACGACTTTGCCTGCACCATCCACCAACGGCTGAGGCCCCGGGGTTTCCGAGGCTGCACGGTCTTTGACTGCTTCGGCGCGGGCCAAGTGGTATCGCAGCGTATTTTCGCCGGCACTACCTGGATTCAGGATCCGGGCTCCACGTCCTCGATGTTCGCCGTCTTCAAGATCGTCCGGCAACTGCACGAGATGCTCTGGTACCTTGCCGAGGCCCGGCGCCGGACGTTCGATCCGGACCTTTCGTCCGATGCCCGGCACCTGGCCGCACAAATAGAAGCGACCACCCGCGGTGACGCATCCGCGGTCCTGGCCACCGACGTCGAGACCTTGCACGGGGAGGTGCGAACCCTGCTGATGGAGGTCAGCGGGCAGTTCCGCGCCTCATACGGGGCTGAGGGCCACGGAAAGTTCGACGACGACCTCCGCCCGGGTGCCGACCTGATGGGTGCGGACCTGGCCGAGCAGCGCCTTTGCGGGGCCGACCTCCGCGGTGCCTTGCTGATCGGCGCGACGTTGGAGGGCAGTGACCTGACGGCGGTAGATCTGCTGGGCGCAGATCTTAGGGACACACGCCTGCAAGGCGCCGATCTGTCAGGAGCGCTCTACCTGACCCAACCACAGGTCAATGCGGCCGTAGGAGACTCCAAAACCCTCCTGCCCCAGGAACTGACCAGGCCGCCTCACTGGGCCTAACCATTGGTGAACGGCAGCCTGCGGAGCCTTTCGCCGACGGCTGCGTTGCGCTGCTCGGCCTGGCGCAACCGGGCAAGTTCGCGGTTGCGCCGTTCCCCGAGGACAGCCCCGATATAGTCCTCGGGGATGGTCCCGGCCGGCGGGGGAGGGGCGACGTACCCGGCCAGTTCCGACGCGAGTGCCGTCGCCATGCTGATGCGTGACGCCGGGGCCATGAGATAGGCCTGCTGAACGAAGGTTCCCGCTCGGCGCGCGGTGGCGTCGGGGACCCTCCCAATGTCCGCCATGGCTACCCAGGAGGCCAGGTAGTGGGGCGCCACTGGCATGATCCGTGGTTGGGACGGAACCCGCTGGCGGAGGGAATATGTACCGGCGACGATATCGCCGAGTCGCTTGGATTTGTCGTTGAACAGCGCCACTGCGATGGCGAGGCCGCCGAAGGTCAAATAGATCTCCAGGAAGCCCAGGAGTCCACGGATGACGGCATGCCGGAAGCGGATGGAGCCGCCGTCGTCGCGCACTATCCGCAATCCCGTGGCCAGCTTCCCCAAGGAGCGGCCCCGGGTCAGGGTCTCAACAGTGACGGGGACGATGACCAGTGAGAACACGACGCTGCTGAGGACAAGGGCCCGGATGGCTGCGTCGTCGAGGTCGGAGGAGGCAGCGGAGATCAGGATGATGAGGAGTATCGCGAGGACAACCTGGGCGATGATGTCCAGGATGAGTCCGAGTGCCCGTGCGGCGAAGGATGCCGGGCGCAGCTCGAGGACCACTGCCTCGCCGGTGATGATTGAACTCATGCCGCCCCCACTGCTTCGCACACGCGGCGGGCGATTTCGTGCCCGCACATTGAGTCTAGCTGCGGCTCAGGCCCGGTTGTTGTTCTACGCGCTAGGGTGGTGGCGTGGACATCGATGCCTTCGCGGCCGTGAATGGGGACAAATGGTCACGGCTCACTTTCCTGGCCCATAAGCGGCGGCTTACCGGAGCAGAAGCCGATGAATTGCTGCGCCTGTACCAAGCGGTATCCGGACATCTTTCCCTGATCCGCTCGGTGGCGCCGGAGACCGCTTTGTCGTCGTCGTTGTCCGCGGCGTTGGCACAGGCGCGGACGCGGTTCACGGGTGCGCGCTCTAATTTCATGGAGGACCTGGCACGCTTCTTCGTGATTTCCTTGCCCGCGGCCTTCTACAGGGTTCGCTGGCTGACGGTGTGGTGCGGCGTGGCATTCATGCTGGTAGCGGGGGCGTATGCCCTGTGGATCGGTACGTCGCCGGATGCGCTCAGGGCGGTGGCCAGCGACGCCAAAGTGCAGCAGTACGTGGACGAGGACTTCATCGATTACTACTCGGAGAACCCGGCAGCCTCGTTCGCCGGTGCCGTGTGGACGAACAATGCCTGGATTTCCGCCCAGGCCGTAGCGTTCGGCATCACCGGGTTCTGGGTTCCCGTAGTGCTGTTCATGAATGCCCAAGGGGTAGGCATAGCAGCGGGCCTGTTCATGGCGACGGGGAAAATGGATGTCTTCTTCGGGTATATCCTTCCGCACGGCCTGATGGAACTCACCGCAGTATTCATCGCCTGCGCGGCCGGACTGAAGATCTTTTGGGCCATGGTGCGGCCCGGTCCCAGGACGAGGATGCAGGCCGTAGCTGACGAGGGGCGGTCCCTGATGACGGTGGCCCTGGGCCTGGTGCTTGTCCTCCTCATTTCCGGCGTGGTGGAAGGTTTCGTGACGCCAAGTACTTTGCCTGTGTGGGCCAAGATCACGATCGGCGCCTTGGTTTTGGCTGGTTACTGGGTGTACACCCTGGTTCTGGGGGGAAGGGCCGCCAGGGCCGGTGTCACGGGGGACCTGGACGTGAACGACGCCGGTTACCGCGGCATCGCGGCGTAGAGCTTACAGTTACGTTTCAATCTGGCCGCAGCCGGGGTGGCTCCTCGTGTCTGCGCAAAGCCGGACTGTAGGCTCGAATGCAGACAAGAGAGCCGGCAGCACGCAATCGCCGGTGGATGCCTACGGAAGTGAACCCGCTGTGAGCGACAAGAGCCAAAAACCACAAGAACCGGACACGGACGTCCACGAGGACCCCAACGAACCGGCCTTCGACTGGATGAAGCCGAAGCCGTCCACAGCCTCCTCGACGTCGGCCCCTGCCACGAAGGCCGCGGCTGTGCCGGAGGCGGGCGCTGCCCCGAAACGGGAAGCTGCCGTCGCCGGATCCATTACGGATGCTCCCGCTGCTGCATCCGCTGCTCAACCGGAAAGCCGAGCCGGCAGGAAGGCCGCAGAGGCTGCGGACGTCGATCCTGAGCCGCCATTGTTTGCAGACACGCTCGCCGGTGCTTCCACAGACAAGCAACCCTCGCACTATTCGGAACCGCTGCCGACGTCGGCGTTGCAGGTCCGTCCGCCGGAAGACGAGGTAGCCCGACGCAACGCAGAACGCGAGCAGGCGGCCAAGGTCAAGCCGATCGGCCCACGTATCTTCCAGGTGCTGTTGGCTGTCTTCTTCCCGGTAATCCTGCTGGTACTGGCCGTCAGGGCGGTCACCAGCCCGCTGTTCCTGTGGATGGAATACAACCGTCCGGGCTTCCCCGGAGATGGCTACGGATTCAGCACCGACGACCGCATGACCTACGGCTCCTACGCGGTGGACTACCTGAGCAACTGGGCAGGCCCGCGATACCTTGGCGGCCTGGTCAACCTGGACGGCGCAAAGCTGTTCAAGGACAGCGAAGTTGCGCACATGGCTGACGTCAAACTCGTCATTCTGTCCTCCTTCGGGGCGGGATTGTTGCTGATCGTGCTCAGCATCATTGCCATTGTCTATCTCCGCAAGCGGAGCAACGGCGGGGTCCGCCGCGGACTGTTCGCGGGCTCCATTGTCACCCTGGTCATCATCATCGGTCTTGCGGTCCTCGCAGCCCTGAGCTGGCAGCAGTTCTTCACCGAGTTCCACCGGATTTTCTTTGCCAACGGCACGTGGACATTCTCACTGGATGACACATTGATCCGTCTCTTCCCAGGTCAGTTCTGGGTTGACGCAGGCATTGTCATCGGCGCATTGGTGTTCCTTGCGGCAACGCTGACTTTCATACTGACGTGGCCCACCCGGAGCCGCCGTGGCCTGGAGCCCAAGCAAGCGCAGGAGACTGCCGGTGGTTCCGAGGACACGCCGGAGGTTGTTTCCGAGGATGACAAGGCCACTAAGGAAGCAAGCGACTCCAAGCGGTAGTGGCGACACGTGCCGGTGGAGTGAAGGTACTCCTTGGCCTGACGTCCCGAAGGCAGAAGCCCTCCGAATAAACCGGGGACTTTACCGGAACAGTGAGGACGGCCAAGGCGGCGAGCATGGCCACCTGAAAACTCCAGATGCCCAGGAACAGGGCAATGCCGAAGTGGAGCGAGAACCCCAAGCAAAACCATGCGAGCCGATATCTACTGGGCGTGAGCAGGGTAACCGCAAGCAGCAACTCGATGAGCAGGGCTCCCCACGTCATGCCGATCGATATCAGCGGATTTTCCGAAAGCAGGGCAAAGGCATCCTTCAGCGTCCCTGATGGTCCGAAGAAACCGGAGCCGATGTAGTACAGGGCCGATCCCTCGGCCCACTCGGTCTGAAACATCTTTCCAGTCATGGAATAGAAGTAGAGGATGGAGATTTGGACTTTCATGGCCGCAAGGGAAACAGCGGCAATTCCTGCCCGGCTCGGGAGCAGCAGCGTGCCGGTGCCGGCTCTTGTCCAGTGGTTCAGCCTGGGGTCGGTGACGCAGACGGGAATGAGCAACAGGACCAGGTTTGACGTGATTTGGTCCCCTCCGTCCGGAATTGAGATGCCTGATGCGACGCTGAAGGCCACCCACCAATGCAGGATGCCCGTGAGCTGTGGGAGAAGGCCGGAGATGACCAACAGCAGGATGATGATGGCCACGAATTTTGCCACCCCGAGTTGTTCGCGTGGAAAGACGCAGAAGAGGCCCCACGATTCAACACCCCGGCACAACGGGTAGGTACCCACGCCCAGGACCGGACGGAACAGGGAATCGCTGCTGGTGAACAGCAAAGTCAGGACCGATCCCAGGGCGAGAATGCTCCGAATCAGCGCCATGAATGGAGACCAGACCACGGGTAGCCCAATCTGTGGCACCCGGACAAGGTGCAAGAGCCTAGCGAGCATTGCATTCCACCCTGAGTTTGATGGCCTTCTCGGCTTTCTCCCGAAGCGTGGTCTGTTTCCTGAACGACCACGGCACGGGTGTTGTTTGGATGAGGGTGACGTCACCGCAGACTGACGGGGAAGAAACCGTATTGCTGACAGACAGTTCGGGTGTTTCCTGAACTTGGTCCGCACATTCCTGTATTGCCGGGCTCTCGCAATCGGACCATTCATCAGGCTTTGACCCACCGGAAATGAGTGCCACTTCCACTCCTTGGGCGCGGCCGTCCCGGCTGACGCCAAAGAGGTTCTCAACGCGGGTGGTGGGGAGTTTGCTCAGTGAAATGTAGGAGCCTTCGCTGGACTCCCTGTACGGTGCGATGGATGGATCGCGGGGTGATTTGGAAAAGAACGCCCACCCCTGCGGCATTGCCGAAACAAGATGGGGCTTGAGCTCGTCGGAGTAGGGCAGAGCCAGGATGGTCGACGGGATAGAGGCCGAAACTGAATAGGAGCCCACGACGAGTAGGGCAGCAGCAGGTGCCAATAGGTGCAGGAGGCTGACGTGTGGTGCCGTTGAGGGCGGACGAGCCGAAGCCTGGCCACCCTCAACGGTTTTCTGCTTGGTCATGTGGTGAGGACCGGAATCAGTCCTGCGCCAAGGCGGCAGTGAACTCGGAGATGGTGTTCTCGCTCTCCAGCTGTGAACCGGTGGTTACCGCGGATGGCCAGAAGGCGACTTTGGCATAAACCACTACAACTGCCGCGGCCGCCACGGCAACGTTCACGCCCACCGCATAGTTCACCGCAGCTGCGACATCCCACACTGCCGCAGCCCAAATGAAGACCGGCACCGCAGCCAAGGGATTGGCAGTGTCTGATTTTGCCAATGCGTCAATTTGCTGCGGAGCCGATGAGAGGGTCTCGGTCATCACTTTCTGGACCTGCTTGAACTTTGCATCAACGCGCATCACATCGCCGCTGGTCAGGGCGGAGTGAAAATTGGCAAAGAACTTTGGATTCTTTGATTCAATAGCGGAGACGACATTGTCCGCTGCCTGCTCCTGGCCGGTTTGCGTTGACGCGGTCTGGACGAATGATGCGTACGAGTTGTCGCTCAGTTTCTCCCGGACTTCTGCCACCTGCGGTCCGACACCAAAGTAAATGGCCCGAAAAAGCGCTTTACCTTCGGAGGTGGCATCCTTCGCTGCATGCCTCGTGACAGCGTGCGTTTCCGGCGGAGCAGCTGTGGCGATGCCGCCTGAGCCCAGGGCGATGGCTGCGGACAGCACCACAGCTCCAGCCGACAATGGCCATGTTCGTTTCGACAATTGGTTCTCCTCTGCTAGTTGTTTGACTCGGTAAGTACGCGAATTAGCATTTCGGGTTCGCCAGTGCTGGCGACGACGACCCTCCCGTTCTTCATTTCGATGTTGATTTCGGGCCCTCCGACCAGATAGCCGACCATTCCGGGACCCATGATGCGATATCCATATCCGCTGGCCCCGGCAGTGTTGTCGGTGGTGACCGCGGCAATGTCAGCCCTGGGCAGTGTCCGTTTGAAAATGTCGCAGAAGACGATCACGACGCGGTGTTCGTCCACCCTGACGGTGACGCTCATGAACGCCACCAGGGATCCCACCGAGAATGTAATGAGCGGTACCAGCAGGAAATCGATTCGCTGTTGGACTATCGACAGAATGATGAAGAGTGTGCCGAAGGCTATGAATGCCAGCCCCAGAATTCGTGGAACCATGCTGGCCCTGGCGCGGGAATAGTAAAGCGCCCGTGCCGGCCCTGCTGAACTTGCTGCCATGAGATCCCCCTGAACGTGTGGTTCGTGAGGAAAACGCTACGGGCGCGGAAAATGCCCCCAGCCGGTTTTAGGCCTGGCTAGGTGGCGATTTCGGTAAAATTAGGTGGTGAAAAGCCTGAACTAGGTGTTCGGCGGGACCGTCTAGGTGGAGCGCTGGCGCCGCTACTTTTCGTAGAGCTTCTCCACTGCAGCAGAAAAGTCTTTGACCACCGCGGAGCGCTTAAGCTTGAGCGACGGAGTGAGATGGCCGGACTCAATGCTGAGTTCAGACGTGATGAAGGCGAATTTCTTGATGGACTCCGCTGCTGAGACCAGCTTGTTGGCCTCGTCGACGGCCGACTGCACGGCAGTCCTGACACGCTCATCGAGGGCGGCTTGGTCCATGGTCAGTTCCTGGGTCTTGTTTTCGGCGCACCATTCGGCCAGCCCTTCAGGATCCAGGCTCACCAAGGCCCCCACGAACGGGCGGCCATCACCCACCACTACCGCTTGGCCAACCAGCCGGTGTTCGCGAAGCTTCTCCTCCAAGGGGGCAGGAGCCACGTTCTTGCCGCCGGCAGTGACCAGGAGGTCCTTCTTCCGGCCGGTAATGGTGAGGAAGCCGTCTTCATCGAGCTCGCCGAGGTCTCCGGTGCGGAAGAAGCCGTCCACGAACGCTGCCTGGTTGGCCTCATCATTGGCGTGATAGCCCTTGAAGACGCCGATGCCCTTGACGAGGACCTCTCCGTCCTTTGCCACCCGGATAGTGGTCCCGGGGAGGGGAATGCCCACCGTTCCGATGCGGGACATGCTCGGTGTGTTGACGGTACACGGTGCAGTGGTTTCCGTGAGGCCGTAGCCCTCGAGCACGGGAACTCCGGCGCCGTGGAAGAAATGGTTGTCCCGCAGGCTCAGGGGACTGGCTCCGGAAACCGTGTAGCCCACCTTGCCGCCGAACACCTCCCGCACCTTGGGGTAGAGGAGTTTGTTGAACAGTGAGTGCTTGAGCCCCAACAACCAGCCCGGACCCGGTCCCTTGCCGCGCGAGGCAAGGTCTGCCGCCGTCGAATATTCCACGGCAGTTGCGGAGGCGGCCGAGAAAAGGGCGGATTTCCCTGACATTGCGGCTTTGTGCCCGGTGCCGGCATAGACCTTCTCGAAGATGCGGGGCACGGCGAGCAGGAACGTCGGTTTGAACGAGCCAAGGTCTGCCATGAGTCCGCTGGCGCCAGCGCTGTGCCCCAGCGTTATCCCGCCCGTGAGGCAAACAACCTGCACGGCACGGGCCAGGACGTGGGCCAGCGGCAGGAACATCAACGTCCGGGCGCCATGCTGCATGAGCAATTCGGGGAGGAACGGGATGACATTGCGCGCCACAAGAACAAAATTCCCGTGGGTGATTTCGCAACCCTTGGGTTTGCCGGTGGTGCCGGAGGTGTACACGATCGAGGCGATGTCGGCCAGGTTGGCGGCGCTTCGCTGCCGCTCAAGTTCAGCATCCGTAATGCCCGCTCCGACGGCGGCGAGGCTGCCCAGGTTGGGGGCTTCGCCGTCGTGCTCCATCCGGATGATTGTCACCGGGTCCTCGCCGATGACCGCGGACTTTTCCACTACGCTGTGGACGAGCCCGGCCTTGGACCTGTCCTCGACAAAGACGCGCCTGGCCCCGGAATCGGCGAGGATCCATTCGATCTGGCTTGCCGAAGAGGTCTCATAAATGGGCACTGTGACGCCGCCGGCCATCCAGATGGCGAAGTCCACCACGGTCCACTCGAAGCTTGAATGGGAGAGCACCCCCACCGGGTCCCCGGGATTCAGGCCGCCGGCGATGAGTCCCTTCGCCAGCGCGGTGACGTCGGCAAGGAACGAGGCGGCAGAAACATTCAACCAGCCGTTGGGTGTCTTGTGCGCATACAGGATGCCGAACGGATCCTTGGCGCAGCGTTCCAGAAGGAGGTCGGTCACGTTCGTGTCCTCGTCGGCCTCGACCAGAAGCTCCGTGCTTGCTTCCCTCACGATTCGCCCCACTCCCTCCACGGCTTGATAGCTAGATCCACGACGGCATCCACATTCTCATTCGCCATTCCTGATAGCTGATCACTTCGGCAGTGAGCACCGGGTAGAAGAAGGCTGTTGCCAGGACAGCCAGGACCAGGACGATGGCCACAACGTAGAGCCCCGACCTGCGCCGCCAGGGCGGGTCACTGCTTCTGCCCAGCACCAACCCCAGCACGTACGTCAGGCCGAGCACCAGGAACGGCTCGAAGGACACCGCATAGAAGATGAACATGGTGCGTTCCGGATACATGAACCAGGGAAGGTATCCGGCGGCCACACCGGCAAGGATGGCTCCAGCACGCCAGTCGCGGCGCCCGGCCCACCAGAAGAGCAAGATGACCAAGGCGATGGTGCCGCCCCACCACACCACAGGGTTGCCGAGCGGGAGGATCGCGGAGGAGCAGGTTTCCACATCGCAGCCCGGGGTTCCCTGCTTGGGGGACTGATAGAAAAACGAGGTAGGCCGGCCCATGAGGAGCCACGTCCAGGGGCTGGACTCGTAGGGGTGGTCCGAGCTGAGGCCCTGATGGAACTTGAACGCCTCGAAATGGTAGTGCGCCAGTGACCGAACGGAGTTGGGGAGCCAGTCCCACCCCGGTGCGGGGTTGCTGGCAGCCCATTGGCGGTAGTAGGCGTCCTTGGACAGGAACCACCCTGTCCACGACGCCACGTAGGTGACGGCCGCAATCGGGATGATGGTCACGAAGGCGGGAAGACCGTCCTTGAGGACGCCGGCGCTGAACCAGCTGCGGATGCCCGCAATACGCCGTGCGCTCAGGTCCCACAACACTGTCATCACACCGAAGGCCGCAACGAAGAACAGCGCCGACCACTTGGTTCCGACCGCCAGTCCAAGGCACAGGCCGGCAACAAGTCGCCACCACCGCATGCCCAACCACGGACCGGCCACCAGTTGAGTGAGTGAAGGACGCCCGCCCGGCGAAGCAGCCGCTTGCGCGGCGAGCCTCGAAGCCAGACGACGCCGGCCGTCGTCGCGGTCCATCAGCAGGGCGCCGAAAGCGGCGAAGATCCAGAACGCCAGGAAGACATCCAACAGGGAGGTCCGGGACAGAACCAGGTGGTGGCCGTCGATGGCGAGCAGGAGCCCCGCGACGGCACCGAGCGTGTGTGAACGGAAGAGCTTCAACGCGACGAGCGAGACCAGGAACACCGTCAACGTCCCGATCAGTGCTGCGCTGAAGCGCCATCCAAAGGGGTTGTCCCCGCCGAACAACCACATGCCAAAGGTGATCATCCATTTGCCGACGGGCGGGTGGACCACGTATTCGGGAGTGTTGAGGAGAATATCCGGGTTCCCGGCGTTGAATGAATCGTTGGCGTTGGCCGGCCAGCTACGCTCATAGCCGCTCACCAAATAGGAGTAGGCGTCCTTGACGTAGTAGGTCTCATCGAACACGAGGCTGTGCGGCGTATCGAGCCGGAAGAAACGCAGGACGCCGCCGAGCATGGCCGTCAAGGTGGGGATCAGCCAAAACCACAGGCGCAACGACGCCGGATAGTCGCGCCAGCTCTGGACCCCTCCGATCAGGCGCTCCCTCAAAGCCTGGGCAGTGAACGCTTCAGCGGGCGGGGAGACCCAGCGGTGGTTCTCCAAACCCCGGCCCGGCAGCAGGCCACCATGGTGGTCCTGCGGTGCCAGTGCTCGCCCGGACGGCCGGGCAGCAGTACGCGGCTCCAGGGCATCGCCCGGCTGCCCGCTGGTGTCCTCAGCCGCTGTTTCGCCGGCTCCGGCGGTTGCGGGGGACGCCACGGGCATTCCGGAAGTTGTGGCAGGAACGGGCGACTGGTTCACCCGCCCATGCTACCTTTCCATCCTTGCTGCGGCGGGGAACTGCGCACGGCATTAGGCTTGGCAGGTGGACGAAGAACGCAGCACCCCCGACGAGACCCCCTTCAGCGACGACCTGGAGGAGGCAACTCCTGCCGCCGGTGCCGGCGCAACCCCCGGGATCGGCAGGATCGTGCTTGCCGCCACGCCGATCGGAAACGTGGGTGACGCGTCCTCGCGTTTGATCGAACTCCTGGCGACGTCCGACATCGTGGCTGCTGAAGACACGCGCCGTTTGCATCGGCTCGTCACGGCCCTTGGAGTTGAGGTGTCCGGACGCGTCATCAGCTATCACGAACATAATGAGGTAGTCAAGACCGGCGAACTCCTTGACTACGTGCGCGCCGGTAAGACCATCCTGATGGTCAGCGATGCCGGAATGCCTGCGGTCTCGGATCCGGGGTTCCGCCTTGTGGAGGGAGCAGTGGCGGCCGGACTGACTGTTACTGCCGTACCAGGGCCGTCCGCAGTACTGACGGCGCTGGCCCTCTCCGGGTTGCCGACGGACCGTTTCTGCTTTGAAGGGTTCCTGCCACGGAAATCGGGGGACCGGAACTCGCGCCTGGCCGATCTTGCCGGTGAGCGCCGCACCATGGTTTTCTTCGAGGCACCGCACCGGCTCGAAGTGATGCTGCGCGCCCTGCATGAGCGCTTCGGGGCTGACCGCCGCGTAGCTGTCTGCCGCGAGCTGACCAAGACCTACGAGGAAGTTATCCGCGGCACCCTGCGTGAACTCCTGGAGTGGGCTGAAAACAATGAAGTCCGGGGCGAAATTGCCGTGGTGGTGGGTGGTGCGCCTGAACAGGAGCCCGGCAAGCCCGAAGACCATGTGGCAGCGGTGAACGAGCTCATTTCCCAAGGGATCCGCCTGAAGGAAGCCGTTGCGGCTGTTGCCGACGACGCCCGCGTCAGCAAGAGGGAGCTCTACTCGGCGGTCCTGGCAGCGCGCTGACCCGGGCTGTGCAGCTGCACAATTTGACGTCTGCATGGCAGTGCGTGAAGGCGTAGACACTGCTTCTCGCGTGGCAGTACCGTGGCAGTAATTCAAGCCACTTCCGGCAACGAACCCCAGTGGTGCAATTCTCCAAAGCACCCAAGACGAAGGAGTCGCCATGACTGTCACGGTTGAACGCGAAAGCGAACTGCTGGCTTCCGTCCCCACCGGCCTGCTGATCAACGGTCAGTGGCGCCCGGCCGGATCCGGAAAGACCTTTGATGTGGAGGACCCGGCCACGGGCAAGGTCCTGCTCAGCATCTCCGACGCCGGTGCTGAAGACGGCGCCGCCGCCCTCGATGCCGCTGCTGCCGCCCAGGCGGACTGGGCACGCACCGCACCGCGCGAACGCGGCGAAATCCTGCGCCGCGCCTTCGAGCTCGTCACCGAACGGGCCGAGGACTTCGCACTGCTGATGACCCTGGAAATGGGCAAGCCCCTTGCCGAAGCCCGCGGCGAAGTCGCCTACGGTGCCGAGTTCCTGCGTTGGTTCTCCGAAGAAGCCGTCCGCGTCAGCGGCCGCTACTCGGCAGCACCGGACGGCAAGAACCGCCTCCTCGTCCAGAAGAAGCCCGTGGGACCCTGCCTCCTGATCACCCCGTGGAACTTCCCGCTGGCCATGGCCACCCGCAAGGTAGCCCCCGCCGTCGCCGCAGGCTGCACCATGGTCCTGAAGCCGGCCAACCTGACCCCGTTGACCAGCCTCCTGTTCGCCCAGGTCATGCAGGAAGCAGGCCTGCCCGCCGGTGTCCTCAACGTCATCCAGACCTCCACGGCCGGTGCCGTCACCGGACCGCTGATCAAGGACGACCGCCTCCGCAAGATCTCCTTCACCGGCTCCACCCCCGTGGGCCAGGCCCTGATCCGCGAAGCTGCGGACAAGGTACTGCGCACCTCCATGGAACTCGGTGGCAACGCGCCGTTCGTGGTCTTCGAGGACGCCGACCTGGACAAGGCCGTAGAAGGCGCCATCGCCGCGAAGATGCGCAACATGGGCGAGGCCTGCACCGCAGCCAACCGCTTCATCGTGCACGAGTCCATCGCTGATTCCTTCGCAGAGAAGTTCGCCGCGAAGATCGGCGCGCTCACCACGGCCCGCGGTACCGAGCCTGAGTCCAAGGTTGGCCCGCTGATCGACGGCAAGGCCCGCGACGGTGTTCACGCCCTGGTCACCGAAGCCGTCGCAGGAGGTGCGACTGCCGTTACCGGTGGTGCCGCCGTCGATGGTCCCGGCTACTTCTACCAGCCCACTGTGCTGAAGAACGTCGCCGCAGATGCCCGCATCCTGCAGGAAGAAATCTTCGGCCCGGTAGCGCCGATCATTACGTTCTCCACCGAGGACGACGCCGTTCGCCTGGCCAACAACACCGAGTACGGCCTGGTTGCCTACGTCTTCACCAAGGACCTCAACCGTGGCCTGCGCATCAGCGAACGGATCGAGACCGGCATGCTGGGCCTCAACGCCGGCGTGATCTCCAACGCCGCCGCACCGTTCGGTGGCGTCAAGCAGTCCGGACTGGGCCGCGAGGGTGGCTCCGAAGGCATCGAAGAGTACCTCTACACCCAGTACGTAGGTATCGCGGACCCGTACGCCGACTAGGCTGCGCAGGATCCGGTCCACCGCTCTCGCAACAAGACCGGTTGACACATGCAGGGCCCGGCCCCGGAACCACAAGTTGGCGGTTTCTAGGGGTCGTTGCAACACCTGTTGGTTAGGTGGTTTGTAGTAAATCACGTAAACGCTCGGCTGGGGTTTTCCAGCCGAGCGTTTTG